>JAICQA010000228.1 GCA_025929595.1 Xanthobacteraceae bacterium | reverse complement strand
GTAAAGATCCTCGACGTCTTCGTTGCGCATCCGGAAGCAGCCCGACGAAACGGCCTGACCGATGGTCCAGGGCTCGTTCGAGCCGTGAATGCGATAGAGGCTGTCACCGAGATAGAGCGCGCGTGCGCCGAGCGGATTGGCTGGACCGCCCGCCATGTAGCGCGGCAGGTCGGGGCGGCGGCGAAGCATTTCTTCGGGCGGGCGCCAGTCCGGCCATTCTTTTTTCGCCGAAATCGTTTTCACACCCGACCAGCCGAAGCCGTCGCGGCCGACGCCGACGCCGTAACGCGTCGCCATGCCGCCTTCCTCGACGAGATAGAGAAAGCGCTTCTTGTTGTCGATGACGATGGTGCCGGGCTTCTCGCCGCCGGTGTACGCCACCCGCTGCGGCAGGAATTGCGGATCGATCGCACGCGACTGCGGCCGCGCGCCGATGTCGGGCTGTGCGCCGCGCGCCTGGATCAGCGGGCGGTCGAGATAGGGCGAACGGTCGTAGCCGTAGGTGTCGTAGTGCCGCATCTCATATTGCGGGCGGACGTAATGCGGGCGCGGCAACTGGTTCGCATAGGGCGAGCTGGTGCGGCCCGTGAACAGGAACTCGATGAAGCCGCCGCCGAAATCCTGACGAGCCGGAGGCCGCTCGGCGAAATCCGGCCGGCCGACCGGCGCGCGCTCATAGTCGCGCATGGTGCGGGCCGGTTGGCGCTGAGAATAGACCGAATGCGGCGCGGCCTGGGCGACGCGCATATCCGCCCAGGGATCGGCATTGGCCGGCGATGCCGCCGGGATCGCGAGGAGGAGGGCGAACGGGGCAAACGCTAATGAACGCATGGGGGAGACTCACTGCGGAACGGTTACGCGGGCAGCGCGCCACGAACGCGCCATGGATAGGCTTAACGGTTCCCGCCGACCGAAGCGTAAATCCGGGCGCTACGATTCTGGTTCCGCCGCCGGACCCGAATTTTCGTTGCGAACATGGTTGATGAATGGTTTCCCGCCGTTCAGGCGGGCTTACGCACAGCGAGGAAGGCGCCAAGCGATAACGCGGCCATTCCGGCGATGATCGCGAGCGCGGCGGGATCGGAAACGCGTTCGGCTGCGAAAGCGATGACCAGCGGCGCCGCCGCCTGCAGGATCAGCGACGGCCCCGCGATACGCCCGATCACGCCGCCGTAGCCGCTCGGTCCGAAGAGCGCGAGCGGCACGGTGCCGCGCGAGATCGTCATCAGCCCGTTGGCAGCGCCGAAAAAGATTGCGAACGCGGCGGCCACCGGCGCCGGCACGCCGAGCAGCGCCAGCAGCAGGAACGCGAACAGCAGAAGCGCGATCGCGAAGCGCGCGATGTCGAGCGGATGCAGGTTGCGTGCAAAGGCGAATTCGCACAGCCGCGCCGCTACCTGCGCCGGGCCGAACAGCGCGCCGATCAGGATGACGGTGCCCGCGCCGACACCCATGCGCTCGAAGATCGCCAGCATGTGCGCGGCCAGCGCCGACGGCACGAAGGCATAGATGGCAAAGGCGGCTGCGACGAGCAGGAAGGCAAAGCCCTTCGCCGGAATGAGCTTCGGCAGCGGTGTGCCGGAGTCCGGCGCCGGCGTGCTTACATCGGCGCGCTCGCGCGGCAGCGCAAAGAAATAGAGCGGCGCGACGACGACCGCCAGCAGGACGGCGTAGACGTAATAGGTCCCGCGCCAGCCAAACGCTTCCAGCAGGAAGAAAGAGGCGGGCCAACTCACCGTCGATGCAAAGCCGCCCGCGAAGGTGACGAGCGTGATCGCTTGGCGGGCGTCGCGGCCGAAGATTCTGCCGAGTGTCGCGAATGCCGGATCGTATAGCGACGCCGCCGTTGCCGCACCCAGGAGCGCCCACACCGCCAGATAGACGGCCGGATGACTCGCATGGACGATCAGCACCAGGCCGAGTGCGCCCGCGAGCGCGCCGCAGGTCATCACGCGATGGCCGCCGTAACGGTCGATCAGGCGTCCGATCTTTGGCGCGGCGAGACCGCCCGTCAGCAGTCCGAATGAAAAGCCACCCATGGCGAAGGTGAGCGAGAAGCCGCGCTCGGCGGCGAGCAGCGGCAGCGTCAGCACCGGCGGATAGTAGAGCGTGCCCCAGGCGAGAATTTGCGTGAGCCCGAGGATCGGCACCGCGCGCCAGCGTCCGGCAAGGATCTCGCGGATCTTCATTGCTCGCCAGTCCTGAGTCGCCAAGCCAGCCAGCCTATCGCGGCGAACGAGCACAGTCCGAGCGCGAATGATGCAAGGAGCACGGCGCGCGGCCCCCAGCTTTGCAGCGCATAGCCGAAAGCGACCGGCGCGATCGCCTGTGCGACCAGGACGGGCGCCGCGAGCCGCCCGAGCACGATGGCAAAGCCAGACGAGCCGAACAGCGCCAGCGGTACCGTGCCGCGCACGATGGTGAGCAGGCCCTGCGAGACGCCGTAGCCGACGGCGAAGGCAATCGCGACCGCTGCGCCGCCGAGGGCCAACAGCAGAAAAGCCAGCGGCATCAGCAGCATCGTGAAAATCGCGACCTCGATCGGATGCCGCCGCCGCGCGAAAACAAATTCCGCGAGCCGGCCGCACACCTGCGACGGGCCGACCAATGCGCCGGCGGCGACCGCCGCGCCCGCGGCCATGCCGATCTGCTCCAGCATGCCGACGAGATGAACGGCGAACGCCGACATGAAGAAGGTGTTGATCGCGAACGCCGTTGCGAGCAGTACGAACGGCAGGCCGTTCGGCGGCAGCAATTTCATGGCCGAAGCCGTCTCGACGCTGTCGCTCGGACCTACCTCATGTCCCGCGCCCGAGACGGGCAAAGTGAAAGCATGCAGCGGCGCGCATAGCAGCAGATTGAGCGCGCCGTAGATGAGATAGGTCTCGCGCCAGCCGAACGTCTCATTGAGGAAATAGGTGAGGGGCCAGAAGACGGTCGAGGAAAAGCCTGCAATCAAAGTCAGCGCCGTGATCGCCGCCCGCGCACGCGAGCCGAAGATTTCCGCCAGCGTCGCGAAGGCCGCGTCATAAAGGTTCATCGCCTGCGAGAAGCCGATCACGCTCCAGAGTGCGAGCCAGGCGAATTCATTCTCGACGAAATAGAGCGCGGCGACCGAAACTCCGGTCAGCACCGAGCCCGCCGCCATGACCGGCCGTCCGCCCCGCGCGGCGATGGTGCGCCCGACGAGCGGTGCGATCAGTCCGCCGGCAGCGAAGGAAATCGAGATGCCCGCGACCGCCATGACCTGCGACCAGCCGGTCTCGGCGGCGATGTCCGTCTTCAGCACGGCGATGGCGTAAAAGGTCGAGCCCCAGCCGATGATCTGCGTCAGCCCCAGGATCGGCACCGCGCGCCAGGGTCCGGTGAGACGGGCGGTGAGGGACATATCCTGCGGTCGCTTGGCGTTGGAGCGTTGGTTGTCCTGTTGTGACAGACGCGTGGGCGCGCGACAACGAGTCCCGCCCACTCCGGGCGCATACGGGACATGTATGGGCGCTATATCGGCGGCCGCCCGTGGCCGCTAGATTGCCTGATGTTCACCGATCCGGTTTTTTATCTCGTCGGCTATCTGGCGATCTTCCTCATCGCATTCAGTAAAGGGGCGTTCGGCGGCGGGCTGGCGCTGGTCGGCGTGCCCCTCCTGTCGCTCGTGATGTCGCCGATCGAGGCGGCCATCGTGGTGTTGCCCTGCATCACGCTGATGGACCTCTTTGCGGTGCGCTCCTTCGGCCCGAGTTCGTGGTCGAAGCCCGACCTCATGTGGCTCATACCGGGCTCGCTCGCGGGCATCGCCGTCGGATACGCGTTCTTCGAGTTCGTCGATCCGCGCCTCGTTGCATTCACGATCGGGGCGGTCACGCTCGCCTTCGCCGCGGACTTTTTTCTGCGCCGCCGCCGCGCGGCGCGGAGCCATCCCGTCTCAGTTCCGCTCGCCCTGCTGGCCGGCTGGGCGTCGGGCTTCACGAGTTTTATCGCTCATGCGGGCGGCCCGCCCGCCAACATGTATCTGCTTCGCCGCGGGCTGGAGAAGTCCGTTTATGCCGGGACAAATCTCGCGATGTTCATGGTCGGCAATTTCCTGAAGCTCATCCCCTACAGCATCCTCATTTGGGCAAAGCCCTGGACGTTCATGGCCTCCCTCATCTTGATGCCCGTGGTGCCGGTCGGTGTATTGCTCGGCAAATGGCTGCACGACCGGCTCGAACAGCATCGGCTCTTTTTCTGGTGCTACATCCTCCTGAGCCTCGCCGCGGCCAAGCTGCTGTTCGACGCCGCGAAGAGCCTCATCGGCTAAATCGTTAACGCCAATCGATTTTCCGGCCCCCTGCTTGACTTAAAGGGGGCTTACCCGTATCTCCCGGGCGCTGGCACTCGCTTAAGCTGAGTGCCAGAGCACCCAAAGCTGCTTTCCAACGATCCCGAGGGCGTCCGCTCTCGCATCAGCAAGCTGAACAGGAAACTCATGTCCAAACGTTTTCGTCCCCTGCACGACCGCGTCGTCGTGAAGCGCGTCACCGCCGACCAGAAGACCGCCGGCGGCATCATCATTCCGGACACCGCCGCCGAGAAGCCCTCCGAGGGCGAAGTGCTCGCAGTCGGCCCGGGCGGCCGCGACGAGAGCGGCAAGCTCACCCCGCTCGACGTGAAGGTCGGCGACCGCGTGCTGTTCGGAAAATGGTCCGGCACGGAAGTGAAGATCGATGGCGACGATCTCCTCATCATGAAGGAGTCCGACATCATGGGTGTGATTTCGAAGAAGTGAGCCTCACCCTCGTCCTGAGGAGGCCGCGCAGCGGCCGTCT
>JAICQA010000079.1 GCA_025929595.1 Xanthobacteraceae bacterium | reverse complement strand
CGTTCCAGAAGAACAACGGCATCCGCATCGATCATCTGATGTTGTCGCCGCAGGCGGTGGACAAGCTGACGGGTGCCGGAATCGACCGCGCAACGCGCGCCGGCGAAAAACCTTCCGATCACGTGCCGGTCTGGGCGGAGTTCAGCTTCTGAAGATGAGGCCGGCCATCATTGCCGCCGACGATTTCGCGGCGACACGCTTCAGTGCGTGCGCTCTTCCTTGAGCCAGTTCTTCACTAGCGTATCGGCGGAAGCGCGTTCGTCTTCGTTGGCACGCGCGTAAGCATCTTCGTAGCTCTGCACGATCCAGCCGTCTTCGGCGCCGGCAGCCGCGTCGCGGCCGAGCGTGAGCCACATCAGGCCGCGCGAACGCTGCTTCGGCACGCCCTCGCCGTGGAACAGCATACGGCCGAGCAACGCCTGCGCCTGGTGCTGACCCTTGTTGGCCGCAAGGCCGAGCCAGCGCACGCCCTGGCGCGAGTCCTTCGGCGCGCCGGTGCCTTCGAGATAGAGGCGCGCGAGCAGATACTGCGCGTCGGCGTCGCCGAAATACGAAGCGGCGTAGGAGATCAGGCCATAGGCGCGCGTCACATCGCGCTGCACCGACGAATTTGGAATGCCGGTGAGATAATAGTGGCCAAGTGAAACATAAGCGTTCGCGACGAAGCGCGCCTGCTGCGTCCACGGCGACATCTCCGCCTGCTCGTTGGCGATGCGGCTGAAGAATTGAAACGCCTGCACGTGATCGCGCTTCACGCCGTCACCGTCCGCATACATGCGGCCGAGCTTCCATTGCGCGAGCGGATGACCCTGCTCTGCCGCATAGCGCAGCGCGGTCACCGCCTTGTCGGTGTCGCCGGACTTGAGCAGCGCCGTGCCGGCCTGGAAGGCCTGCAACGAAGTCTGATTGCCCACCAGGCCCGACGCAGGCGGCGCAGCCGTTGCGGCCGAACGCGAATCTTTCGCGTCGAGCGCGAGGGCGCTGCCGACGATCCCGGCGGCGAGCAGTGCGCCCGCGCCTATGAGATCAAATGTCCGCATAGCTTTGCCGCTCCGCCTTGCCGCCCGGATGGGTCACGGCGCCGTTCACGGCGGGACCGACACCCTGCGCATATTTCCAGAGATAGCCGGAGGTGAAATTGTGCTCGCGCGGCTTCCAGGCCGTGCGGCGGCGCTCAAATTCCTTGTCGTCGAGTTTCACGTCGATGGTGCCGGCCTCGGCGTCGATGGTGATGATGTCGCCGTCCTGCAACAATGCGATCGGTCCGCCGACCGCTGCTTCGGGGCCGACATGGCCGATGCAGAAGCCGCGCGTGGCGCCCGAGAAGCGCCCGTCGGTGATAAGCGCCATCTTGCCGCCCATGCCCTGGCCATAGAGCGCCGCGGTGGTGGCGAGCATTTCGCGCATGCCCGGACCGCCACGCGGTCCTTCGTAGCGAATGACGAGAACTTCGCCTTCCTTGTATTTCTTGTTCTTGACGGCATCGAAGCACGCCTCTTCACCGTCGAAGCACCGTGCCGGCCCCGTGAACTTCAGGTTCGACATGCCGGCGACCTTCACGATCGCGCCGTCGGGCGCCAGGTTGCCGCGCAGGCCGACGACACCGCCGTTCGTCGTGATCGGCTTGTCCGCCGCATAGACAACGTCCTGATCCGGATTCCACTTCACGCTCGCGAGGTTCTCCGCGATCGTGCGGCCGGTGACGGTCAGACAGTCGCCGTGCATATAGCCATGGTCGAGCAGCGTCTTCATCAGGAGCGGAATGCCGCCGACCTCGAACATGTCCTTGGCGACGTATTTGCCACCCGGCTTCAGATCCGCGATGTAAGGCGTGCGCTTGAACACCTCGGCGACGTCGAACAGATCGAACTTGATGCCGCACTCATGCGCGATCGCCGGCAGATGCAGCGCCGCGTTGGTCGAACCGCCGCTCGCCGACACGACCGCAGCGGCATTCTCGAGCGCCTTGCGGGTGACGATGTCTCTCGGCCGGATGTTACGACGCACCAATTCCATAATCTTCTCACCGGCGGCCGCGCAGAACGCATCGCGGATCTCGTAGGGCGCGGGCGCCCCCGCCGAGTAGGGAAGCGCGAGCCCGATGCCTTCCGAAACGGTTGCCATGGTGTTGGCAGTGAACTGCGCGCCACACGCACCGGCCGACGGACAGGCGATATGCTCCAGCTCGTCCAGATCTTCGTCGGAAAACTTGCCGACCGAATGCTGTCCGACCGCCTCGAACACATCCTGGATGGTTACGGGGCGACCGCGGAACGAGCCGGGTAGGATTGAACCACCGTAGATGAAGATCGAGGGCACATTGAGGCGGACCATCGCCATCATCATGCCCGGAAGTGACTTGTCACAGCCCGCAAGTCCGACCAATGCGTCGTAGGCGTGGCCGCGCATCGTGAGTTCCACGGAGTCGGCGATCACTTCTCGCGAAGGAAGCGACGCGCGCATTCCCTGGTGACCCATCGCGATGCCGTCGGTGACGGTTATGGTGCAAAATTCGCGCGGCGTTCCGTTTGCCGCTGCGACACCCTTCTTCACCGCCTGCGCCTGACGCATGAGCGCGATGTTGCACGGCGCGGCTTCGTTCCAGCAGGTCGCGACGCCGACGAACGGCTGATGGATCTGGTGGCGCGTCAAACCCATCGCGTAATAGTACGAGCGATGGGGAGCGCGTTCCGGCCCCTCGGTGACGTGGCGGCTCGGCAGTTTCGACTTGTCGAAGGTCTTGGCGTCCATTTCTTCCCGGCCTTGCCGCGCTTGGACTCTAGGAGCCCTACGCAAATACTGGCGGCTCGTTTTGTTCGTCTCGTGTCGGTTTATGGCGGGATGGCGGCGCTTTCAGCCCCCGCCAGCCTTAATGGTTGCAATCTTGTAACGGTGTGTCGAACCGGCCACAGTGATCTCTCGCCGGCCGCCGGGCATCCTCGAAGCATAACTCGCAGAAGGACCGCATGAATCCTGTGATCGCAATCACGTCCCCGGGAAACATGGGCGCGGCCGTGGGCGGAAGGCTTACGGTTCAAGGCGTTAAGGTTCTTTGCTCATTTTCCGGACGCAGCGCAGCAAGCCAGGCGCGCGCCAGGAAGCACGGCCTGACCGACGCCGCGGATTCGGAGCTGGCGCAGGCCGACTTCCTGCTATCGATCGTGCCGCCGAAAGAAGCCGTCTCCGTCGCCGAACGGCTGACGCCTGCCCTCGCCGCTGCACAGCGCAAGGCAATCTATGTCGACTGCAACGCGGTGAGTCCGCAGACCGCGGCACGGATCGGCGACATCCTGGCGCCAACCGGCGCTGCCTATGTCGACGGCGGCATCATCGGCGGGCCGCCCCGCGAAGGCTACACACCGCGGCTCTACGTGTCGGGGGCAAGCGCGGAGCGTGTGCTCGAACTCAACCAGTTCGGCCTCGACGTGCGCGTTGTCGAAGGCGGCATTGGCGCGGCCTCCGCGCTGAAACTTTCCTATGCGGGCATCAACAAGGGCGCGATCGGGTTGGGCGCCGCGATGATCCTCGCGGCCCGGCGCGCAGGCGTCGAAGGCGACCTGATGCGTGAGCTTTCGGAAAGCCAGCGCGGGCTGCTCGCGCAGTTCGCTCGCAGCATCCCCGACATGTTTGCCAAAGCCGAGCGCTGGGCCCCGGAGATGATCGAGATTGCGGACTACGCGGACGCGCGCGGTGAAGCGGATATCTATCGCGGGCTTGCGGCGCTTTATGAACGGCTTGCGAGGGATTTTGACGGCGATCGCGAAGAGATCGGCGCGCTCGAAGATTTCTTTGCCGGCAAGACGGCACGCTGAATGGCGCGGGGGCGGAAACTGACGCGCGCCTTCTTCGCGCGCAGTGTTCATGAAGTGGCGCCGGAGCTGATCGGCGCAACGCTCCTGTTCAAAGGTGTGGGCGGCGTCATCGTCGAAGTCGAGGCCTATCACCACACCGATCCTGCGGCGCATTCGTACAACGGGCCGACCGAACGCAACGCGGTGATGTTCGGACCGCCGGGCTATGCCTATGTTTATCGTTCCTACGGCATCCACTGGTGCGTGAACTTCGTCTGTGAGGAAGCAGGCAGTGCGAGCGCAGTGCTGCTGCGCGCGATTGAGCCGACGGAAGGTTTCCCGACCATGCGGCGGCGGCGCGGCGTGAAGGATGAACGGTTGTTGTGCTCCGGTCCCGGCCGCGTCTGTCAGGCACTTGGGATAACCCGCGCTCACAACGCGCTGCCGCTCGATCGTGAACCGTTCGAGTTGCGAGCGCGGGCACGCGCGCCGGAGATTGTTGTCGGTCCACGGATCGGGATCACAAGAGCCATCGATCATCCGTGGCGATACGGGATGAAGGGCTCAAAGTTTCTCAGCAAACCGTTCCGCTAGGCTTTCAATCCAAGCGGCGTTGCATGGATCACCGGGTCTCGCGCCGCCATGCCGCTCGCGTTCGCTCGCGGGGCGGCGCGGCCCGGTGATGACGGGAAGTGTTTATGTATTCTTCGGAAAGCGGATCGTTCCGATCAGCAACACTTGCGGAAGTACGCTGAGCGCAATCGGCAGGAAGGCCCATCGCGGATCGCCCGCGAAGTCCCACGCCGCGCCGCTCACGACCGACGTCACCATCGCCATCGTGTAGCTGATCGTGAACATCGCGGCCGATACGCGCCCGACATCCTCCGGCGCGCTCACCATCGCCGGCAGCGCAAAACCGATGGTCAGCGTCGCAGCACCGACGAACCCGAGCAGCGCGGCCCACGCAACCGTCCAGCCGCTGGCGCTGAACGCGATGCCGGTGACGGACACCAGCATCAGCAAACCAGTCACGACCATCGGCCAGGCGCGGCGCTCGAACTTGCCCGCCACCACAAGCATGATTGCGGACGCCGGCAGCTGCGCGATGTTGAGCGCCGTCAGCGTGATGCCGATCAAGTCGGCCCGGCCCTCATTGGTGAGATAGCCGGGAATGAAAGCGTTGGCGCAGAAATAGACGCCATTCACGCTGCTGAGAATAAAGCCAAGCCGCCAAATGGTGCCGTCGCGCCAGTCGGGCCACCAGCGGCGGGATGGCGCAGCCACGCCGCTATTCGCGCGCGGAGCGAGCAACATGAGCGCGGCGAAGGCGATCATCGGCACGCCCCAGAAGACGAGGCTCGCGCGCCAGCTTCCGTCGACGAGTGGCAGGACAAGCGGCGCGGTCAACGCAACCGGCACAACTTCGCCCACGAGCAGGCCATTCGTGTAAAGCGCGGTGGAAAAGCCGATACGCTCCGGTGTCCACGCGCGCACGAGTGCCGGCATGGCGGGCTGCATGAAGGCGATGCCCGCGCCCATCAGCACGGTCATCGCATAGAGCGACAACAGGTCGTTCGCGAAGCCGCGCAGGCTGCCGGCGACGCCCGCGAGCAGAAGGCCGACAATCACCGCGTTCAATGCGCCGAAGCGTGCGATGAGGATCGCACCGGGGATCGCCGCCGCCGCGAACAGGAAGACAGGCAAGCCGTTCAGGATGCCGATATGCGTGCCGGAGAGGCCGAGATCGGCCTGCATCAGCGGCAGCACCGGCGGGATGGCAAGCACCGGCAGGCGGAGACCGAAACCCGCCAGCCACAGGAGCGCCAGCGCAAGCCAGAGCTGACGACGGTGCATTCGTTACGCCGCGCCCTTCAGCCGTTCGAGGGCGGCGCGCACCTTGCTTTCGCGGTCGAGCGCTTCTTCGCGCCGTTCGCGCTGCTCCTCCACCACCTCTTCCGGCGCTCGCGCCATGAAGTCGGCATTGCCGAGCTTCTTGTCGATGCGCGAGACGTCGTCGGCAATCTTGGTCAATTCCTTCTCGAGGCGCGCGCGTTCGGCGGCGAGGTCGATCACCCCGGCGAGCGGGAGGGCGGCGATCTCGCCGCGCACAAGCAATTGCACCGAACCCGCGGGTGGCGCGGACGCGAACGACACGTCAGAGAGGCGCGCGAGACGCTTGAGCGCTTCGTTCCAGCGCCCTGCCCGCGCACGCGTTTCCTCGCCCGCGATGAGCATGAGCGGGATCTGGCTCGCGGCCGGCACGTTCATCTCCGAGCGCACGGAGCGGATCGCGGTCACGAGATCGAGCAGCCAGCCGATTTCAGCTTCGGCCTTGTCGTCCACGAGACCCTTGAGCCGCGGCCATTGTGAGAGAACGAGCATGCTCTCGCGCTTCGGCCCTGCCTCGCCGGTCACGCGCCAGAGCTCTTCGGTGATGAAGGGCATGAAGGGATGCAGGATCTTCAGGATTTCATCCATCACGAAGGTGACGGTCGCGCGCGTCTCGTCCTTTACCGCGCCGTCCGGGCCGGTCAGAACCGGCTTCGACAGTTCGAGATACCAGTCGCAGTAAATGTTCCAGACGAAGCGATAGGCGCCGCCCGCCGCCTCGTTGAACTTATAAGCCTCGATGGCCGCCGTGACTTCCGCCGTGGCCTTTTCAGTCTCGCCGACGATCCAGCGGTTGATCGTTTCCTTGACCGACTTCGGATCAAAGCCGGCAACGCGCTGCGCGCCGTTGAATTCGGCGAAGCGCGCGGCGTTCCAGAGCTTGGTCGCGAAGTTGCGGTAACCCTCGACGCGTTGCGCGGAGAGCTTGATGTCTCGCCCCTGCGCCGCCATCGCGGAAAGCGTGAAGCGGAGCGCGTCGGCGCCATAGTCGTCGATGATCGACAGGGGGTCGATGACGTTCCCCTTCGACTTCGACATCTTGGCGCCCTTCTCGTCGCGGACGAGTGCGTGGATATAGACGTCGTGGAACGGCACTTCCTTCATGAAGTGCAGACCCATCATCATCATGCGCGCGACCCAGAAGAAGATGATGTCGAAGCCGGTGACGAGCGCGCTGGTCGGATAGAAGCGCTTTAGCTCCGGCGTCTCGTCGGGCCAGCCCATGGTCGAAAACGGCCAGAGCGCGGACGAGAACCAGGTATCGAGCACGTCCTCGTCGCGCAGCAGGAACGGCTCGCGCAGCTCTGGATCGAGCGCCATGTCATGGCCCTGCATGGGCGTGATAGCCTCGGTCTCGGCGTAATAGGCGAGCGCGTGCGAGACGGCTTCTTCTTCCGTCTCGGCGACGAACACCTTGCCGTCCGGTCCGTACCAGGCCGGGATCTGATGGCCCCACCAGAGCTGGCGCGAGATGCACCACGGCTCGATGTTTTCGAGCCAGTCGAAATAGGTCTTCTCCCAGTTCTTCGGCACGAATTTCGTGCGGCCGTCGCGCACGGCGCGGAGCGGCTCCTGCGCCATGGTCTTGGCGTCAACATACCACTGGTCGGTAAGATAGGGCTCGATCACCGCGTTCGAACGGTCGCCGTGCGGGACCATGTGCGTGGTCGGCTCGACCTTGTCGAGCAGGCCGCGCTCCTCGAACATCGCGACGATCTGCTTGCGCGCGTTGGAACGGTCCATGCCGTGCAGGGCGAGCGCTGCATCGAGGTCCGGACCGGGTTTCGCCGCCGCGAGAAACTCTTCGTTCTCCTTCAGCGCGAGGTTGGCTTCCTGATCGAAGATGTTGATCGGCGCGAGCTTGTGACGACGACCAACGTCGAAGTCGTTGAAATCGTGCGCGGGCGTGATCTTGACGGCGCCCGTGCCCTTCTCCGGGTCGGCGTATTCGTCACCGATGATCGGGATGCGCCGGCCGACAAGTGGCAAAATCGCGTGCTTGCCGATCAGATGTCGCAGACGCTCGTTTTCGGGATGCACCGCCACCGCGACGTCGCCCAGCATCGTTTCCGGACGCACGGTCGCCACGATGATGAAGTCGGTCGATCCTTCGATCGGATATTTGAGGTGCCAGTAATTGCCCTTGGTCTCGATCTGCTGCACTTCGAGATCGGAGATCGCGGTGAGCAGCGTCGGGTCCCAGTTCACCAGCCGCTTGTCGCGATAAATGAGACCTTCCTTGTGGAGCGCGACGAAGACCTTGATGACGGCGCGCGACAGCCCCTCGTCCATGGTGAAGCGCTCGCGCCGCCAGTCGAGCGACGCGCCGAGGCGCTTGAGCTGGCGCTGAATCGTTCCGCCCGACTCTTCCTTCCATTGCCAGACGCGCTTGACGAAGGCCTCGCGGCCCATCTCGCGGCGGCCCTTCTCCTGCCGCTCCATGAGCTGGCGCTCGACGACCATCTGGGTCGCGATGCCGGCGTGGTCAGTGCCGGGCTGCCACAACACGTCCTTGCCGCGCATGCGCTCGAAGCGCGCGAGGACGTCCTGCAACGTGTTGTTGAGCGCGTGCCCCATGTGCAGCGAGCCCGTCACGTTGGGCGGCGGAATCACGATCGAGTAGGCGTCAGCGCCTTTGCGCTCCGGCCGGCCGGCCTCGAAGGCACGCGCGTCTTCCCACGCGCGATAGATGCGGTCTTCGACTTCGCCGGGCTGGTAGGTTTTCTCGATCATGGGACCAATCTGCAGGTGGAGAGGCTAAAAAGCGGACCCCTAAGGGGGTGTCAATGTTCGGCCCGTGACGGGGTTCAGCCGCCCGCATGGGCGACCTACAGGTCGCAGGCGACCGGAAACCCCGGCTTCTGCTATGCACGCTCCCGTGACGCCGCCTGAGTCTCCCCGCAAAAGCCGCCAGCCCAAGCCCGGCGATCCCGCCTTCGGCTACGTGATCCTGTTCCTGACGGTGGCGGGATTCGCGGTCTCGCTGAACATCCGTATCACCGATCCGCTGCTGCCGCCGCTGGCGGAAGAATTTCTGTCGACCCCGGGCAAGGTCGCGATCGTTTCCGTCTTCTACGCCATCGCGCACGGCTTCATGCAACTCGCGGGCGGCCCGGTCGGCGACCGGTTTGGCAAGCTGCGCGTCGTGACCATCTGCACCTACGCGGCGGCGGTTGCCACGGCGATGACGGCGCTCGCCGGCTCCATTCCCGAGCTGGCCGCGCTGCGCCTCCTGTCCGGTGCGACGGCGGCCATCGTTTTCCCCCTTGCTTTCGCGTGGGTCGGCGACGTCGTCGCCTACGAGAAGCGGCAGGTTCTGATCGCGCGCATGTTCGGCGGTGCGATGCTGGGTGCGATGACGGGCCAGGCGGTCTCCGGAATTTTCGCCGACTTCCTTGGCTGGCGCGCGGTGTTCGTGCTCGCGGGCGGCATCTTCCTTTTCGCGGCCGTCGGTCTCACCTTTTTCCACGGCTTGACCCGCGACCATGCTCCGCGCGCGAGCAACCCGGGGTTGCTCGCCGACATCTTCATGCCGTTTCGCCTGCTCAACGAAAAGCAGCCGCGATGGGTCATCGGCGTTTCCGCCGCGGAGGGATTCTTCGTGATGAGCGCGGCAGCCTTTCTCGGCGCGTACATGCATGACGAATTCGGACTGAGTTACACGCAGATCGGCGTCGCACTGGCGCTGTT
>JAICQA010000244.1 GCA_025929595.1 Xanthobacteraceae bacterium | reverse complement strand
GAGCGCGCTCGAGCGGCAGCTCGGTCCGGGCCATCGCGTTGAAATCGGCAGCACGCGGCTCGATCACGACGCCACCGGTGCTCCGGTGCTTCGCGTCGAGCACATCCGCGTCTTCGGCCCCGGCGGCAAGGTCATCGCCAACGCGCCGAGCGCCGAAGTCGGGCTCGATGGATCGAGTTTGCTCGTCGGAAGTTTCCGTGCGCGCCGCATCGATCTCGTCGGCGCGGAGACGCTGGTGCAGGTTGGCTCCGACGGACGCGTCGCGATCCGCGCCGGCCGCGATGCCACCCCGATCACCGCGTCGGAGTCGGGCGGAACGACCGAAGCGAACACGGCGCAGGCGGCTTCGCGTCCCGGCGGACAATCGAAGCCCGCCGGCCAACGTCCGCCGCCATTTCATTACCCCGAACTCGTGCGCTGGCTCGACAGCTTCGAAAAGGGCGGCCTCGATGGAGTGGCCCTGTCCCAGATCGGGTTGAAGCAAGGCTCGCTGACGGTCGAGGACGCCGAGACCGGGCGCCAATGGTCCTTCCGCGATATCAACATTCAACTCTCGCGGCCGCCCGAGGGCGGATTGCTGTTTTCGCTGTCGTCGAGCGGCGAAGCCGACAAGTGGAGCCTGACCGCGACGGTGGCGCCGCCGCAGGACGGCGTGCGTGCCATCGACATCGTCGCAAGCAATCTCGCACCTCGTGACATCATGCTCGCAGCCGGAGTGGCCAACGCCGATTTCCTGGCGGAGAACGCGCTGTCCGGAATCCTGCGCGCACAGGTCGCTGCTGACGGCAAACTTGTGAGCGCCACGTTCCGCGCATCGGCCGGCGGCGGCATCGTCGGCAGCGCGTCCGACCCTGATGCGCGTTTCCGCGTCGACACGGTCCAGATTCAAGCTCGTTTCGACGCCGAGCGGCAGGCGACGGTCATTGAACCGTTGGTGATCCAGGCCAGCGGCAACCGGCTGGTGCTCACGGCCGTCATCGAAGCGCCGAAGGATGGCACGCGCAACTGGCCGGTATCGATCCAGCAGGGCTTGCTGTTCCTGTCGAGCGGCCGCACCAATGAGCCGCCGCTCGTCCTCGACCAGGTATCGGCGAAGGGCATTTATGATGCGCCGGCGCAACGCCTCGTCGTGCAGCAAGGCAATCTCTCGGGCGCGACCACAGGCGGCGCATTTTCCGGGTCGCTGACGTTTGGCCCCAAGCCGATGCTGGCCCTTGGCATTGCGGCGTCCCGCGTCCCGGCCTCGGCGGCCAAGCGGCTGTGGCCGGCGCTCGTAGCGCGGGGCACGCGCGGCTGGGCGCTGGAACGTGTCGAAAGCGGCGTCATCGACCGTATTCTGATCGCGCTCAACGTTCCGCTCGACGCGATCGGGCGCCCTGAAGTCGAACTGCCCGACGAGGCTGTGCGCCTTGAGTTCACAGCGAGCAACGGATCGTTCCGCCCCGCGGCCAATCTGCCGCTGATTTATGACGCCGAGGTAAGCGGCATCGTGACCGGACGTACGGCGCGGGTGCGGATCGCCAAGGCGACGCTCGATACTGCGCAAGGCCGCCGCATTACGCTCAGCGACGGCGTGCTTGAGGTGCCGAACCACATACCGCCCAATCCCGATGGCACCATCCGCTTCCACTTCGATGCCGCCGCGGATGCCGTTGCCGAAATGGCGGCGTCCGATCTTCTAAAGGGCGTCACGGGCTTCAACGTTGATCCGGCGAGCGCGCGTGGGTCCGTCAGCGCGAACGTAAACCTGGACTTGATTTTCCGCCAGGACGTGCGGGGCGAAGAAGTGCGCTACAGCGCCGAAGGCGACGTAAAGGACTTCGCCGCCGACGCGGTCGTTCATGGACAACGCGTGGAAGGCGTCAATGCCCGTGTCACCGTCACGAGCGATGCAATCCAGGCCAAGGGTACGGGCCGGATCGCCGGCGCCCAGGCGTCCTTCGATCTTCGCCGTCATAAGGAAAAGGGCGAGTCGGAGTTTCGTGTCGTTGCCACGCTCGACGATGCGGCACGCGCCCGCATGGGAATGGACCTCGCTCCCTGGCTGGTGGGCCCGGTGCAGGTGCAGGCGCAGGGCCGTTCGAACGAGCGTGAAAACCGCTTCGATGTCGACGCCGATCTCACGGCTGCGCAGGTCGCCGATCTCGTTCCGGGGTGGCAGAAGGCGGCCGGGCGCCCCGCAAAAGCTTCGTTCCGGGTGGTCGAGCGCGACAACTCGATCAGGCTGGAAGAGCTTTCGGTTGCCGGCGGTGGCACGACGATCAAGGGCACGCTCGAGCTTGATCGCGAGGGTGCCTTCGTGTCCGCCAATCTTCCGGTCTTCCATCTGTCGGATGGCGACAAGGCGAATCTGCGCGCAGAGCGCGCGCCGGACGGCGCGTTGCGTGTCTTCGTACGTGGCGACGTGCTCGACGCGCGCGGCGCAATTCGCGGCCTCACGTCGTCCGGCGAGAGTGCCGGTTCGAAGAAGGATCGGCCCCGCGACCTCGATCTCGAATTGCGGCTTGGCGCGGCGACCGGTCATAACGGCGAGGTGGCGCGGCAGATCGAACTCAAGGTGCAGCGGCGTAACGGCGCGATCCGCACGTTCTCGCTGATCGGCAAGATCGGCCGCGACGCCAGCATGGTGGGCGAGCTGCGCGCGCGCGACGGTGGACGGCCGGTCATCTACCTGACTTCCGGCGACGCCGGCGCTTTGCTCCGCTATGCCGACTTCTACGGCAAGCTCTATGGCGGCGAAGCATGGATCGTGATCGAGCCGCCGAGCCCCGACGGCAAGCCGCAGGAAGGCATCATCAATATCCGCGAGTTTACGATCCGCGGCGAGCCGGCGCTCGACCGGATGCAGGCGGCGGCGCCGGCCGAACAGCCGGGCTCCGCGGGCGCGAACGTTCAGCGCCCCGCCTCCCAGGGCGTGCCGTTCCTGCGCTCGCAGGTTGAGTTCAATCGCACGCCCGGCCGCTTCAACATCCGTGAGGCGGTGATCTACGGGCCGACCATCGGCGCGACGGTGGATGGCGTGCTCGATTTCGCCCAGAACCACGTTCACTTGCGCGGCACTTATGTGCCGGCGTTCGGATTGAACAATCTGTTCGGGCAATTGCCGATCGTCGGGCTTTTCCTCGGCGGGCCGAAGGAAGGGCTGATCGCGATTACGTTCGAGGTTGTCGGACCCGCGAGCGGGCCGACATTGCGCGTCAATCCAATGTCGGCGGTGGCACCGGGCTTCCTGCGCAAGCTCTTTGAATTCCGCGGCGCCGCCGATACGCCGCCGGCCTCGGGGCCGTTCGATCCGAACTAGTTTGACCAGCCGACCGTAGAAATTCTCTGAGTCATTACGGGGCGCCGCCGAGCAGCGCGAGGCGGCGAGCCCGGAATCCAAGCGGCGATTCAACGACTGCCGCATCGCCGCTTGGATTCCGGACCCGGCGCGGAGCCTGTCATCGGGCCGCGCTTCGCGCGGACCCGTTGGCGCCGTCCCGGAATGACGGGCTCGTTACACCGGCCGCAGCAGCGCGTGGCGCTTCTTGCCGAACGAGAGCTTGATCACGCCTTCTTGCGTCAGGTCCTTCGTGGTCAGCAATTGCCTTTCGTCGGTGACGGGTACGTCGTTCACCTTCAGGCCGCCCCCCTTGATCTGCCGCCGTGCTTCGCTCGTGGACGAGACAAAGCCCGCCTGCACATTGGCGGTGAGCACGCCGATGCCTTTTTCGAGATCGGCGCGCGCGACTTCCACGGTTGGCAGATTGGCTGACAGAGCGTCGTCTTCAAACGTCGTGCGCGCGGTTTCCGCGGCGCGCTCGGCTTCGTCACGACCATGAACGAGCGCAGTCGCCTCGGTCGCGAGCACTTTCTTCGCTTCGTTGATTTCCGCGCCCTTGAGCGCGGCGAGCCGCGCGATCTCGCCAAGCGGCAGAATGGTGAAGAGCTTCAGGAAGCGCTCGACGTCGCCGTCTTCGGTGTTGCGCCAGAATTGCCAATAGTCGTACGGGCTCACCATCTTGCTGTCGAGCCACACCGCGCCCTGAGCGGTCTTCCCCATCTTGGCGCCTGAAGCGGTCGTGATCAGCGGGGAGGTGAGGGCGAAAAGCTGCGCGCCGAGCATGCGGCGGCCGAGATCGATGCCGTTGACGATGTTGCCCCACTGATCCGAGCCGCCCATCTGCAAGATGCAGCCGTGCCGTTTGTGCAGCTCGACGAAGTCGTAGGCCTGCAGGATCATGTAGTTGAATTCAAGAAACGACAGCTCCTGCGAGCGCTCGAGGCGCATCTTCACGGAGTCGAAGCTCAGCATCCGGTTGATCGAGAAATGCCGCCCGACGTCGCGCAGGAAGTCGATGTAGTTGAGCGTGTTCAGCCAGTCGGCGTTGTTGCCCATGACGGCGTCGCCGGGCCCGTCGCCGAACTTCAGGAACTTGGAGAAGATCGCCCGGATACCGGTGAGGTTCTTTTCGATCTGCGCTTCGGTCAAAAGCTGCCGGCTCTCGTCCTTGCCGGATGGGTCGCCGACGCGCGTCGTGCCGCCGCCCATCAGCGCGATCGGACGGTGGCCGGTCTGCTGCATCCAGTAGAGCATCATGATCGGCAGCAGCG
>JAICQA010000246.1 GCA_025929595.1 Xanthobacteraceae bacterium | reverse complement strand
CGGCACCGACCGCGAGGCGGACGCCGCCGAAATGCCGGTGATCCTCACCACGAAGGACGTCAATCCGAACAAAGCGCAGGTGCGCTTCTTGGTCGATGGCGCCACGGCGGAAAATCTCGCCAGCTATGAGCGCGCGATCTATTTATTCGACGGTAACGATCCCGACGCCGTCGATGCCGCCCGCGACAACTGGAAGGAAGCGCAGGGCGAGGGCTTCGAGACGGTCTACTGGCAGCAGGACGTCGACGGGCGCTGGCAGAAGAAAGCCTAAGGCCGCTTTCGTCCGACCAGCAGGCGGTACTGCATCGCGCCTTGCACTGCGAGGCGCTCCAGCAGCAGCCCGCCGACATTGGCCTGCGGGATGATTTTCAGGCCGCTCCAGCCGAGCCAGAAGGCGCGGCGGCGGTCGCGCTCGATCAGCGCCGTCATTTCCGGCAGCGGCCGGTGATAGACCAGCGCGGAGAAATCCTGCGAACGGATGACATCGAGCGACGCCGCGGCGAAGGCCTCGCGCCAGCCGCGTTCGGTCGGCATCACCGGACAACGCCACATGCGCTTTGCTTCCTCGATGTCGTGCCTCAATTCGTCCGGCGGATTTTCCACCGGCATGTCGTCGACCAGCACGAAATGGCCGCCCGGCGCGAGATGTGCGGCGAGATTGGCGATGGTGCCCGCGGGATCGGCGCTGTGCACCATGCTTTCGATGGCGATGACGAGGTCGAAGAGTCCGTCGAGCGGTGCGTCGTAGGACCGGCGCTCGAAACGAATTGGCGCCTCGAGGCCGCGCCTCGTCGCCTCCGCCCTCGCGCGCTGCAACTGGATCGGTGAGATCGTGATGCCGAGCCACTGACCGCCGATCTTCGGCTGCAGATCGAACGCGGTCCCGCCATAGCCACATCCCGCGTCGAGCACGCGCGGCGAGGACGGCAGGTGCAGACCGCTCAGCATCAGCCGGTGCAGGACGAGCGGACCGTTCTCGCCGGTGGCGGGGTCGGTCAGGAGCCGGTGGACGGTGAGCGTATCGAAGCCCGACCAGGGACGCACCGCGCGGCTCCAGCGCACCCAGCGGTCGAGCCAGCGATAGTAGCGCTGCACGCGAGCGAGTTGCTCCGCGCGGGCATCAACAGGCTCGGAAGCGGCGGTCATGAATCCCCCGTTGCCATGAATGAACACATGGGCGGCGCCGCTATTCCCTACGAAGCGGCCGGAAGATTGGATGCGTGCAGGGCGGAAAGGTTTCAGACCGTTAAAAAGCGAACCGCCTTCGTGCCCACAGCCCGGCGACGACCCCCGCGAAGCAGAAGGCAAGGAACACCCAGCCCGACAGCGCCCCGGCGTGAATGCCGGACAGAAGCACGCCGACCGTGCAGCCGAGTGCGGTCATGGCGCCCCAGCCCATCAGCACGCCGCCGAGCAGCCCGCGCCAGATCTCATCGAAGCGCGGCAGGCGCGGCTTGAATTCGCCCGAAGCGAGCGCCGCCGCGAAGCTCGCCAGCACCAGGCCGATGACGAAGAGTCCGTTATTGGAGAGCAGCGCCTGCTTCACAACGGTGGCGCAGCCGCGGAATCCGTCGAGGCCATAGAGCGTTTCCGGAAGAATGCCGAAGGCGTTTGCTGCCGTGCGCGAGAGGCTGCCGATCTCCGCCGTGACGCCGAGCGGAGCCACGCGCAAATAGGCGACCGCCGAGATCGTGCCGACCGCGATCCCGCCGAGATAAGCCGGCCAGCGCTTCACGAACACGGCGCAGAGCACGCCCCGAATGTCCAATGTGGTCGCGTTGTCCGCGCGCTTCAGGCGGCTGAACCGGAGCGTGACGGCTGCGAGCGCAATCAGAGTGACGAGGGTGAGCGCAATCGTTCCCGCATAGCCGAGCGTGTGCGGCAGCCAGACGACCGGCGGCTCGCTCGTCGCGGCGAGAAAGAGTGGGTTCCACGTGAGGAAGCCGAGCACGAAACCCGCCGCCGTCCCGATAAGCGCAAAAGGTGCGGTCGGCGAGCCTTCGCCGAGCCGGTAGAGCTGCGCGGAGATGCAGGAGCCCGCGATGGCCATGCCGACGCCGAAGCTCAGTGCGGCGACGGCGAGCACCCAGCTCACCGGCCCGACATGCGCGGTCGGCGGCAGCCGATCGGGCGAGGGGACGGGCATCCAGATTCCGAAGATGACGAGATAGCCGGCGGTACCGACCGCAAGTGCCAACAGGATCGAAAGCACGCCGCGCGGGTCGCCCTCTTCGAGGAAGTCGCGCGTATGACACAGGAAGCAAAAGCGGGAGCGTTGCAGCACCGCGCCGAACATGGCGCCGAGCGCGAGCGAGATCGACAGTGCGCGCGATGCGCTGTCGGTGCCAGCGAGGCTCCACACGCCGTAAGCGAGGCCGCCGGCGATCAGCAAAGCCAGAAGATAAGCGAAGGGGCGCTGCATCGGAGGTTCGAAAAATGACGCGGGCGCCTGAAAGCACCCGCGTCAGTTATGCGCTTTTCCTCGGGAGGAAGACAGAGGCGCGCTTACTTGCCGTTCCAGACCGTGCCGGAGAGGTTCGCGATCGGCAGGCCGACCGTATTGCCGTACTCGGTCCAGGAGCCGTCGTAGTTCTTCACGTTTTTGAAGCCGAGGATCTTCGCCAGCGCGAACCAGGTGTGGCTCGAGCGTTCGCCGATGCGGCAATAGGTGATGACCGGCTTGCTACCGTCGATTCCTTCCGAGGCATAGAGCTTGGCGAGTTGATCCTTCGGCAGGAATTTGCCGGTGGCGGGATCGACCGCCTTGCTCCAAGTGACGTTCTTCGCGCCTGGAATGTGGCCGGCGCGCACCGACAATTCCTTCACGCCTTCCGGTGCGAAGATCTTGCCCGAATATTCGGCCGCGGAGCGGATGTCGACGAGCGTAGCGTTTTTGTCCGCGACCGCCTTGTTCACGTCGGCAAGACGCGCACGCAGCGAAAGATTGGCCGCGGGCAGGTCGTACTTGCTTGCCTGGTAGCTCGGCACGGCGCTGTCGAGCGGCAGGCCCTTGGCTTCCCAGTATTTGCGGCCGCCGTCGAGCAGCTTCGCGTCGATGCCATAGACGTTGAACACCCAGGCGCCCCATGCGGCAAACCAGTTGTTGTTGTCGCCGTAGAGAACGACTGTCGTGTCCTTTGTGATGCCCGCCTTCTCGATCAGCTTCTTGAAGTTTTCGGGCGAGGCGATGTCGCGGCGTACCGGATCGACGAGATCGGTGTGCCAGTTGACGTTCACCGCGCCGGGAACGTGCCCGCGCTCGTAGACGCCGGGATCGACGCTGACTTCCAGAACGCGGACCTTGGGATTTTGCAGGTTCTTGGCGAGCCACTCGGCCTCGACAAGCGGACCCTGTTGCGCGGAAGCGGGCAGGGCGATTGCCGCTGCCAGACCGATTCCGGCGAGCCATTGCTTGAAGGACATGGAAATCTCCTGTTGCCGCGCGGCGGTCATCCGCCGCGCCACGGCCGCAAGATTTCCCAGAAAAAATCTGTTTGTCAATTTATTTCACAAAAGAAAAATGCCGATATAGAAATATCACGCCAACGTGACGTTATTTACTCACACCCTTTGTACAATCCCGCCTGCGCCGGTTTCCCGTTGAAAGAGAATGAGATCGAGGGAGGGGGCGAAGTCGCGCCCTCCGATGGCGGTCAGGAGCGCATGGAGCTGACCCCGGTGGTGGGTCTGGTGATTGAAGAAGTGGTCGAGCGCGGGGGCGAGCGGCTGCTTGATCGTCGTCGCGTTGACGATCGTGCGGTAGGTGAAATCGCTCTTGATCCTTTCGGCGGTCAGTTCGGCGCAGAAGTTTGAAATGCGCACGTCTTCCGCGCGCCGCGCGTCGCGCAACGGCTTGAATTCCTCAAAGAGAACTGCGTCGAGCCGGTTCGGCGCATCGCCCGCGCCGGTAAAGCGCCGCATCCAGATGCGGTCGGCGACGAGCAGATGATTGAGCGTGCCGTGCACCGACTTGAAGAACGCACCGCGGTCGGCGCGATAGTCGGCGTCCGTCAGTTTCGCGGCAGCGTCGTAAACTCGCTCACTCGCCCACGCGTTATAGCCCGCGAACATCTTGTAGCGTTCGGTCATGCGCCACTCCGTTCAGAGAACGAAGCGTACCACGACCTCGCGGAAGGCGATGACGGCCACGATCATCAAAAGTGGGAATACCCGATATAAGCGCGGCGCATCGGCGCGCATGAGCACGCGGGCGACGATGGTCGGCGTCGCGATCAGTGCGCATAGCATTGTCCAGTGGATGTAACGGTATTCGTGCGCAATGCCGATGATGAAGTAGCCGAGCGCGTACATCGCGCCGGAGGCCGCGACGGCGAGGATGATCGCGCGCGTGCGTTCGTTCGGAATACCGAACGAGGCCCAGGTCCATGCAAGCGCGGTCAGGAGCCAGACATAGGGCGGGCCGAACGGCGTGTTGTGGATCGTCTGCGCAGCCCAGTCGATCGCGTGGAACAGGAACGTCGGCTCGAAAGTGAACTCTTTCTGGTTCGTCGATTGCCAGCCGGTAAAGATCGGCTCCTTGCAGTCGACGCACAGGAACTGAAAGAAGCGGTT
>JAICQA010000419.1 GCA_025929595.1 Xanthobacteraceae bacterium | reverse complement strand
TGGTACCTGGCCACGGGCCTGCGGCGCAATGAAACGTGGCGCATTCAGGCCGGACTGCAACTGGCGCGGTCGACCTTCGGCGGGAACAGCAGCACTGCCGGCTAGGCAAAATAACCGCGGTACCACGTCACGAATTTCTCGACGCCGTCGGCGATATCGGTCGACGGACGGTAGCCGGTGAGCCGCTCCAGCAAATCGGAATTCGCGAAGGTTGCCGGCACGTCGCCCGGCTGCATCGGCAGCAGGTTGCGCTTCGCCTTTTTGCCGACCGCTTGCTCGATCGCCTCAATGAAATCGGGCAGCGCGACCGGCGCGCCGCGGCCGATATTGACCAGACGAAAGGGAGCGACGGGGCTCAGCGTGTCGCCGGGAATTGCCTCGCCGAGACCCGACGGACCCGGCACGCAATGCGCCAGCCGAATAAGGCCCTCGACCAGGTCCTCCACATAAGTGAAGTCGCGCGTCATCTTGCCTTCGCCATAGACCTCGATCGGCTCGCCCTTGAGGATGCTGAAGACGAATTTGAACAGCGCCATGTCGGGCCGCCCCCACGGCCCGTAGACCGTGAAAAAACGCGTCGCCGTGATGGGTTGCTTCCACAGATGCGCGTAGTTATGCGCCATCAGCTCGCCGGCCTTCTTCGTCGCGGCGTAGAGCGTGAGTGGCTGGTCGGTGGCTGCCGTTTCAACGAACGGGATTTGCGTGCCCGCTCCGTAGACCGAGCTGGTCGACGCGAAGATCAGATGCTGCACGGGATGCCGGCGCAGCGCCTCGAGCATGTTGAAAGTGCCGTTGATATTCGACTCGATGTAGGCCGCAGGATTTTCGAGGCTGTAGCGCACGCCGGCCTGCGCCGCGAGATGAAAGACGATATCGGGCTTCGCGGACGAAACGATCTCGGCGATCCGCTTTTCGTCTTCGAGCCGCACGATATGCGCCGTGAAGTTGTTTGACTTCGCGAGCTGCGCGTGCCGCGCCTCTTTCAGCTTGACGTCGTAATAGGGCGTCATTCCGTCGATGCCCGCGACGACGTGCCCGTCGGCGAGCAGACGGCGGGCCAGATGGAAGCCGATAAAGCCGGCTGTGCCGGTAATCAGAAAGCGCACGGTTGGAGATTCCACAACAAGCCGCGGAAGCTACCGCGCGCCGCCCGAAAAAACTATATCTGGTACGAGCCGATCCTTGCCGCGAGGACGCACGCTACCTGCGCGCCCGGTAATCGGCGATCATCTTCGGCGTGACGTCGTGCGGGTGGCAAAGGAGGGATGAACTCGTCGATCTGGCATATACGCTGCGTTCGCCGCACCGCTGTCCTTCACGATCGATGCTGTAGGGACAGGGGCAAGCGCCGGAGAAGGATGCGAGCGAGCGGGCCACCAAGGTCGCCTGGATCTGCGCATCGGTCGCGGGCGAGTAGGAAGTGATCGGCGTTGCGTCGATGCTCCGCGGCGCTTCCGCGACTGCCGGCGCTTCATTCGCGGGCTTGGCGTCCGGCCACGGCACCGCCGGCCGCAACGTATGAAGGGTCAACTGCGGCGACTCCGCGCACGCGCCCAGCAGCAACCCGATCGCCAGTGTCAGAATAGCCGCCCGCACACCGTCCTCCCCCGCACCATTAAAGGCGCGGCCATCTCCGTTGTCGAGGGCGCGAGCGGGATTTCCCCTTCGCGTTGTGATGCGGAATAAGGCCGTTCCGCCTACATCAGATTTGGCAGGAACAGGACGATCTCGGGCCACGCAATCAGGATACCGAGAATGACGAGATCCGCGATCAGGAACGGCATGACGCCGCGCGTCACTTCGGAGAGCTCCGCCCCGACAACGCCTCGTATGATGAAAAGTCCTATCCCGAACGGCGGCGTCGCCAGCGCGATTTCGCACAGGAACACCATCATCACGCCGAACCAAATCAGGTCGTAGCCGAGCCCGCTCACCGCCGGCAGGATGATCGGGAGCGTGATGAACATCGCTGCCACCATGTCGATGAACATGCCGAGGATCAGGTAGAGGATCACGATTCCGACGATGATCACCACCGGCTCCACCGGGAGCGAGATGATCCACGTCGACAGCGTCGTCGGCAGCCGGGT
>JAICQA010000233.1 GCA_025929595.1 Xanthobacteraceae bacterium | reverse complement strand
GGGCGGTCGCGTCGTCGACGCGCACGATCGTGACATTCTGCTGCTGGCCTTGGGCATCGATATACTGGAGCGATATTGAATTGCCGTTCTTCAACTCCGCCAGATCGACGGAGAAGCCGGTCTGCGCGCCGAAGCTGGCCGCCGATCCGGTGACGGTTCTGTTAGACAGGGCGGTCGCGAGCGAATGGGCGATGTCGTCGATCTGCGCCTGCGCCTGCACCAGCACTTCGTCGCGCATTTCGAGATGCGCCTTGATCGAGCCGGAACGGATGGAGCCGTCCTCGATCAGGTCGACACTGTAGCCACCGGTGTTGGTGAGCTTGATCGTCCCGACCATCCGTTGATCGGGATCGGCGCTCCAGAGCGACTGCGGGCCGACCGCATCCTGGCCGTCGAAGCGCAGCTGCGAGGCCTTGTGATCGTAAAGGCTGACGCCGGACGTCGTGTAGATCGAAATCTGCCCCTGTTCCAGTTCGCTGATCCGAATGTCCATGAAGCCCGAGAGCTCGCCGATCAGCACGTCACGCGCGTCGAGCAACGCGGCGATTTCCCCGCCTTGCGCGGGAGCGCCGGCGATCCGTGTCGATAGATTCTCGATCTCCTTTAGAATCTGGTTGATGCGATCGACTTCGTTCCGAAGCGAGACCTCAGCCTGCGAGCGCAGCGTCTGGATGTCGGCCGACATCGAGTTGAGATGCTGCACGAGGACTGCGGCTTCGTTCATCACCTGATTGCGGGTGACGTTCGATTCCGGACTCGTATTGAGCGCCTGCAAGGCGCCCGAGAAGTTGTTGTAGAGATGGTCGAGCGCGTTGAGGCTGCCCGGCTGGCCGTAGATGTTCTGAATACCGTTGTAATAGTTGGCCGTCGTGCTGCTGTAGGCTGCACCCGCGAATTCAGCGCGCAACTGCCGCTGCACGAAGATGTCCAGCTCGCGCAGCACGCCGACCACGCGCGCGCCGTTGGAGCCTCCAAGTGACGCCGTGCTCGTCTGGAGCAGCGACTTGCGGACATAGCCCGGAGTCTCGGCATTGGCGACGTTGCCGGCGACGATGCCCACCCCGGTCTGCGCGATGTGCAGACCGGAGAGCGCGGAGGAAATCGCCTGACCGAGACTCATGTCTTGTTGCCTTCAGGCCGTCGAGCCCTTAGCGCACCATGTTCAGCGTTTCTTGCAGCATCTGGTCGCTGGTCGTAACGATGCGCGTGTTGGCGGCATATGCCTGCTGCGTCACGATGAGCTTGGTGAACTCGTCGGCGATGTCCGTATTGGAGCCCTCGAGCGACTTCGCGACGATCTTGCCCGGCGCGCCGTACTGCGCCTGACCCGACTCCGACGTCGCTTCAAACGCGCCGCCGTCGAGGCGCTTGAGCGCATTGTCGGCATTGAAGTTCGCGAGCACGATTTCAGCCATTTCGAGCGTGCGGCCGTTCGAGTAGGTCGCAATCACGCGGCCCTTTTCGTTGACCGAGATGCCCTGCAGGTTGCCCGCCGGATAACCGTTCTGTCTCAATAGGTTAACCTGGGCATTGCCGTTGACATCCGAGAATTGGGTAATGCCCGCCTCACCGTGATTGATGGTGATGTCGCCGAGCGGGATGCCGTTGATTTCAACGCCGGCAAGCGTAACGACTTGGGTATTGGAGGTCATTTCGCCGTTCGCGTTGAATGTGTAAGTCACGCCCGCGTTGCGCCAGGCTACGTCGGTGCCGGCCGCGTTCGCATCTTCCATATAGAAGAGTTCCCAGCGCGGCGTCGTCGTGCCCTGCGCCGTCTGCGCGGACAGACCGAGCGCGGCGAGCGTCGCCGGGGTGCCGCTGACCTCGACCTGCTCTTCGGTTGTGGAGTTGATGACGATCTCGCCCCCCGCGGTGAGCGAGAGCGAAAGGCCCGTCGCCGTCGCACCGGCCGCGAGACGCGCCGCCAGCTCGCCACGGTTGTTCACTTCGTTCGCGCCGTCGTTCGTGCCGAAGGTGATCGTGAACGGCGCGCCCGCGCCGAGCTGCACGGTCAGGTCGCCTGTGAGCGCCGCGAGATCCGGATTCGTTGGCTCGAAGGCGTCGTTGCCGGGACCGAAACCGAGCGCGGTCGCGGCCGTACCCGACACGTCGAGATCGTTGACGTTGTTGAGCGCAGTGAAGATCAATTCGTTGCCGACATCGAGCGCACCGAACGTGCCGAGCGCCGTCATCAGCTCTGTGCGTGTCGAAACCTGACCCGGGCCCGTGCCGAACGTGACGGTGACAGTCGACGAGCCGCTCGTCACCGTCAGATCATCACCGAAGAGCGGCGTCAGCGTCGCGTTGGTTGGATCGAAATTGCCCGAGGTGAGGCCGAACGAAGCAAGCTGCGGCGCGGTCGCCGTGCCGCCGATGATGATGCTGTTCAGGTTGTTGTTCGCCGTGATTTCGATGCTGCCATCCGCGGCGACGGTAACAGTGCCGCCGGTCGGGCCGTTGTTCTGGAGCTCGTCGATCAGATCAGTGAGCGAGCCGATCTCGCCGGCGTCGCTGCCGAACGTGATGGACTTCACCGGGTTTCCACCGATCTGGATGGTCAGCGTGCGATCGTCGAGCGATGCCGTTTGCGTGAGCAAGTTGACGGCCGGCGTGGTGACGGGGATATCGCCGCCCGAAGACAGCGTGCCCGTGCCATTGTTCGTTACCGTAAAGGTCTTGCCGGCGTCGGTCGCGGTCAGTACGAGCTGGTTGCCGCCCGAGATGCTGGCCGTCACCCAGTCACCGAAAGCGGCGCCGTCCGAGGCGTTGTTGATTTCGGTCATCAACGCCGTCAGATCCATTGTGCTGTTAAGGGCGGCGGTCGTGAACGTGTTGCCGTTGCCGAAATCGAAGGTAAGCGTGTCGTTGTCGTCGATGTAGCCGTCGGCGGTGATGTCCGCGGGTGTGCCGAAGATGGACGATGTATTGATTTGCGCCACGTCCGCGACATAAGTGCCGGCGGTTGTGCTGCCGGTCACGGCAGCATCGTCAACGCCGATGGCGTTGCCCGTGCCGGTCGCCGCCACGTCGGGCGCGATCGGATCGCTCGTGATGTTGACGGCGATGTCCGCGAGCTTCGCCCAGCGCAACTGGATATTCGCCGGCGAACCGACCGTGTCGTACATCGTGATCGAGCCGCCCGAGATCGATTGCGCGATGAACGTCGGAACGTCATTCGCGATCACGGTGCCGGTGCCGGCGACGGTCGGGTTAACCGCAAAGCCGCCGAGGTTTAGCCGCTCGCTGCCCGGTACGTCTTCGTCGGCCTGCGCCGTGCGCGGGAACGTGGCGAGGTTGGCGCGATACTCGATCAGGTTGGTGGGTTGCGCCGGCAGGAAGTCGTTCGAGAACTGCATCACCTCCGGAACGCTGCCGATCACGTTGCCGGTCGTACCGTCGACGCGCAGCACCTTGAGATAATAGCCCGTGCCGTTGACGAGGTAGCCATCCTTGTCGAGCTGGAAGTCACCGCGGCGGCTGAAGAGATCGACGCCCGTGAACACCGGCGTGCCGTCGGGGAAAGCCGACGGTTTCTGCACGATGAAGTAGCCTTCACCGTTGATCGCCATGAAGGTGTCGACCGAGGCGTTCTGAATGTCGCCCTGCACGTTGTTCGTGCTGCGCGAGCGCGCGAGTACGCCACCGGCGAGCTGCAGCTGCGGCACCGAGTCCGGCACCATGTCGGCGAAGCTCGTGTCGACGCGCTTGAAGCCCGTCGTCTGCGAGTTCGCGATGTTGCCCGACACGTTTTCAAGCGCGAAAGCCTGCGCGCGCAGACCGCCCACCGCGGTCGTCATGGCACCGAAAAGACCCATACTCCCCTCCGTTTCGTCGCCGCGCCTGCGCTTCGCGCACACGGTTTCGCCACCTGCTTGGCAAGCGCCGTGCCATCGAAAATCTCTATTATTTTCAGTTAATTAGAGACTGACGGAGCCAGTCGTCCGCGCCGCTTTTGCCGGGCATCGGCAACTCTTGCCGGGCCGGATCGGCTTCCGGCCGAAATGCGGCGACTGCGATCAGCGCAACAAACTGTGTCTGGAGGAACTTGAAGCGAGGCGTAGGATCGGTTTTCGAGGCCGTGGTCCGACGCGGCGGACAACGACTCCAAATCTTCAGCCGCGACCGCCACGGCCGGCCGACAAAGGAGGTTTGGCTATGGCTCAACCGCAAGCGCTCGCAAGCGCGACCGTCCATTCCACCGCAGCAGTTCCGACAGTCCGCAAGATCGGCCTCGCCGATCTCGCCGATGTCTTGCGCAAAGGCGTTGACGATTTCCTCGCCATGCCCAGTCACGTCGTCTTCTTATGCGTTCTCTATCCGCTGGCGGGACTGCTGTTCGCGCGCATCGCCTTCGGCTACGAGCTTGTGCCGCTGCTCTATCCGCTCGCGGCCGGCTTCGCGCTGGTCGGGCCCGTCGCTGCGATCGGCGTCTACGAGTTGAGCCGCCGACGCGAAAAGGGATTACACGCTTCCTGGCGCGAAGCCTTCGGCGTGCTGCGTTCGCGCTCGTTGCCCGCGATCGCCGCACTGGCCGGTGTGCTGCTCATAATCCTCGCCGCATGGCTCCTCGCCGCGCAAACGATCTACGAGGTCAATTTCGGCACCGTCCCGCCGGTTTCACTCACCCAGTTCGCAACCGACGTGCTCACGACGCCCGCCGGATGGAATCTCATCCTCATTGGCAATGCGGTCGGCTTTGTGTTCGCGGTCGTAGTGTTCGTCATCAGCGCGGTCTCGTTTCCGCT
>JAICQA010000140.1 GCA_025929595.1 Xanthobacteraceae bacterium | reverse complement strand
GATCATCGCGTCGGCGCTCATCTATCTGCCGTCGTCCGTGAAGGACTTTGCCAATCCGAAGATTGACACCTACCTCGCACGCTATGTGCGCGGTTCCAACGGCATCGGCTACAAGGAGCGCATCAAGGTCATGAAGCTCTTGTGGGATGCGGTCGGTACGGAATTCGCCGGCCGCCATGCGCTCTACGAGGCAAACTATGCCGGCAATCACGAGGATACGCGCATCGCCGCGCTTCACGTCGCCCAGCGCAACGGACGCCTCGCGGAGATGACGGCGATGCTGGAACGCTGCCTGTCCGACTATGACGAGAGCGGCTGGGCACATACCTGGGTCAATCCCGAGCGGCTTGGACGGCCGACCTAGCGCGGTGTTTTCATCCGGTCGTCCCCGCGAAAGCGGGGACCCAGAACTAAGTCAGCGCTGGATTCCCGCATAGGCGAGCGGACGCTCGCCGTTCGGCGAGCTATGCGCGGGAATGAGCGGATGAGCGGATTATTGAAGCTGAAATCGGGTCGAGTGCGGCTCGCGATCTGGTAGGCTCCACGCATGACAGCCATCGGCTACTCGCTGTTCGACACCGCCGTCGGCCGCTGTGCAATCGCCTGGAGCGAGCGCGGCATCAGCGCACTCATGCTGCCCGAGGCGGACGACGAGGCGACGCGCAAGCGTCTGTTGCGGCGCGTCGGCAACGCGCCGGAGACCACGCCACCCGCGCGCATTCAACAGGCAATCGCGGCCATCCAGTCGCTGCTCGAAGGCGGGCGCACGGATCTCTCAAACGTCGCCGTCGATCTCGACGGCATGCCGGACTTCAATCTTCAGGTCTATGAGATCGCGCGCAAAATCCCGGCGGGCGAGACGCTGACCTATGGCGACATCGCCAAGCGCCTCGGCGACGTGCAGCTTTCGCGCGCGGTCGGACAGGCGATGGGGCAAAACCCGGTGCCGATCGTCGTGCCCTGTCATCGCGTCGTGGCGGCAGGCGGGAAAACGGGCGGCTTTTCGGCACCTGGCGGCAGCCGCACCAAGCTCAAAATTCTCGCCATTGAACGGGCGAAGGTCGGCAACGCGCCCGACCTGTTCGACTGAGGTCAGTCGACCGTTTGCAGCTTGCTCTTCGCCCAGTCTTCGTCGAGCGCAAAGAGAACCTTGCGGGCGAATTTGATCAGGCGCTCGCGGACATCCTCGCGCTCCTGCGCATATTGCGAGAAATTGCGCGCGCGCTCGGCGCTCGCATAGCCGGTTGCGAGCTGAAGGTCGGCCTCGGCGAGGAGCTTCTCAATTTCGCCGACGGTTGCCGTCGCGGCCGCACCCGGATGCGCCGGCAAATCGAGCAGGGCCGCGCTCGCCTCGTCGGCCGCGAGGAAGGCTACATTCCAGTCGTCATAGGGGAAGAGATCGAGCCGCGCCGAGAGCAATTCGGCGGCCTTTCCGCTCCAGAACGTCTCGGGGACAAGACAGAACGGACGGACCTCCGCTTGCGCGAAGCGTTCCCTCGACCGGCGCGACATTTCCTCGTGGCGCGCGGCGAGCCGTGCGCGGCTTTCTTCAAAGCGCTCGCGCACACGATAGGGGTCGAGCGGCAGGTAGGCGGCGGCGGGCGTCTGCGGAATCGACGGTATCGTCTCCGGCTCCTCGGCGCTCGAATCCGCAGGCATATTCAGGAGAGGAGCGAAAACCGGCGCGGCTGCGGCCGCAGGCGGACCGTTACGCTTGCCGAAAGCCATTCTCGAAGAACCTCTTCGAACCCCGTTTTCTTGTTTTGACAGGCGGCTCCTAATGCTGGCCTGCGTGAATCGCTAGAATTTTATCAGTCGCGATCTAGCGCCGGTATTCCGGCATCCGGTCGAGCAGTTCGGTGATCGGGTTCGTACCCCAGGCGCGGTTGGCGAAGTCGGTGTGGTTGTCGCCGCTGCCGCCCGGGACGATCGCGACATAGCCCGGGCGGAGCTGGCCGCCGAGCTCGGTCGTCACCGGGATATTCCGCTCCTGCAATGTCCGCAGCAGTTCGAGATTGCGCGCCCGCGTCGAGCCGAGATAGGCGCTGACGAAGAACGCCTTGCGGCTCGTCTCGATGAAGCGCTCGTATTTGTCGAGCTCACCATAGAGCGCGTCGAGCAGCACGACACCGCGCATGCGGTCATTGGCGCCGCCGTGATGGACGCACCAGGCGGTCGCGAGATAGCCGCCGCTATAGGCGACGAGCATCACCGGCATCTTGTCGAAGATACGCGTCATCCCGAGCCCGCCATGCAGCAGCGCGAGCTGCTCGGACGCCTCGTTCAGGAACTGCGCAAACATGCCCTGTTCCCAGAAAATGCCGGCGCTCGAGTCCGCGGCCTTCACCGCCATCTGCGGGGCTACGAGCACCGCGTTCGCGCCGGAGCGGGCGATCTGATCGGCCACGCGCTGGCGGTCGCGTACGTCGCGGTCGATCGCGGCGCCATGGCCGTGGAAAAACACGATCATGATCGCCGGCTTCCTGATGTCGAAGCCGCGCGGAATGTGCAGCAGCACGCGCTGGTCGCTGAAGGTTTCGTCCTCCCACAGCACCTTGCCGCGCGCGTTCACGCGGCCGCGGCGGCCGGCCTCGTCGACATTGATGAACGGTTTGCCGGTCGCGGGGTTGATCCCCTCATAAGGGAAGGGCGACATTTCGAACTCGACCAGCTTGGTCTTGCTCTGGGTCTGCGCGGGCGGCGCGGCCTTCTGGATTTGCGCGCTGACAGGCGTGGCGGCAAACAAGGAAAGCGCTACCACTGCTGCGGCAAGGCTCGGCCAGATTGCCCGTAGGCGCTGATGCATCGTCGCAAAACCGCAGGATCGTCCGGCCGTCCGTTAGCGCCTTCGAAAGCAGGGCGCGGCAAGATGACAGGCAGGCTGTCCCCGAACCACTAACCGATAAAATTGAATCGCGACAGGAAAGTGGTAAAAAGCGGGGCTCGCCAGCGGGCTGAATCCAGCCAAAGTATCGAAATCGCGTCAAAAGGGGGCGTCCTGCCGGGCGCCGTGGTCGATGACTCGTATCAAATTCGCGGCGGCCCTCGCGGCCGCCCTGTTCCTGACCGCGGTCGGCGGCCAGGGTCATGCCCAGACCGGCAAGGATTTCAATGAAACCGCCCGCTATCTCGCCGGTCTTCCGGCCGCCGCGGACGGCGCAGGAGCCATGGCCGCGCGCGACGCAACCTGGCAGCAGCACGCGAAATATTTCGACTCCGCCTGGGACAAGCTCGACAAGCAGCAACTTTCGAAAGTGCGCGCCTGGTCGGCGGCGCAACTGAAGGCCGGGCCGCGCCCGCTCTTCTACACCTTCAGCGGACCGGACTTTATCTACGCCAACAGTTTCTTTCCGGAAGCGACGACCTATGTGCTGGCGGGCCTCGAGCCGGTCGGGCCGATCCCGGCGATCACGCCGCGCACGCGCTACAATCTCGGCGGCCTCCGCGGGTCGCTCAACACCATTCTCAATATCAGCTTCTTCATCACGTCGGACATGAGCAGCCGGCTGCGGGACGGCGAACTCCGCGGCACGCTGCCGATCCTCTATGTCTTCCTCGCCCGCGCGGGCAAGACGATCCACGAGGTCAGCCTTGTCGATCTCGACCGGCATGGCGTGGCGCACGACGTGGCGCAGCACAGCCAGAAGCGCGGCGAACGTACCGATCCGGGCGTGCGCATCGTCTTTTCGCAGGGATCGGGTCCGCGGCAGACGCTTTACTATTTCGCGACCGATCTTTCCGACGGTGGCACGAAGGCGAGCGGCTTCCTCGCCTTCTGCGAAAAGCTCGGCACGGGCGATTCGCTGATCAAGAGCGCATCCTATCTCCTGCACGGCAACAATTTCTCGCACGTGCGCAAATTCCTGCTCGACCGTTCGCAGACGATCGTGCAGGACGACACGGGCGTGCCGGCGCGGCTCTTCAAGCAGGAAGACTGGCTGCTCAAGCCGTTCGGCGCCTATCTGGGACCGATCGAGATTTTCCCCGGCATGTACCAGCCGCAACTCGCGCAGATTTTCCGGCAGGGCAAGGCGCCGAAGCTCGATTTCGGCATCGGCTACCGCTGGCGCGGGCACGATTCCAATCTGCTGCTGGTAATCAAGAAGAACACGGTCGCCGGTCGGAACTGACAGCTTCTTACTTGATCTCCTGCACGGGCGCGGTGATCCGCACCGCGCGCCAGCCCGGGACGGCGCCCGGCGATGGCCTCGGCTCCATGATCCCGTCCGAGACGCGGCCGCGATACACAATGGGGCGCTCCTCGCCGAGGTCGACCGCAAAATCGATCTCCGCCCCGCGCAGTTTCGTCAGGCGCAGGGGCAGCGTGCGATCGCCGATTTTCATCGTGCCGCCGATGTCCTGGTAGCTTTGTTCGATGGTCAGCATGTACGTGCGCTTGCCGTCGTCGAGCCGCCATGTGCCTGCGACGCGCGCCGGCACATACCACATGTAAATCTGGATATCGCCGTAGCTTTCCTGTTTGTCGGCGATCCATGCGCCCATGCTGAACTGGTGCGAGACGACGCGACTGCCGGGTTTCATTTCGCTCAGGATGCGCGGCCGCAATTCGAGATTCGACGCTGTCAGCACATAGAGCGAGAGGACACTGGCGTCGGCCATCTTTGCTACGAACATGTCCTGCGCGACGAACTCCGCGAGGTGATCGACGCCGACCTTGCGCGCATTCTCTTTCGACTCTTCCACGAGCTTTGGATCGATCTCGACGCCGCGGCCGCGTGCGCCATAGCGTTGCGCGGCCGCGATCACGATGCGCCCGTCGCCGGAGCCGAGGTCGAGCAGGAGATCGTCCTTGCCGATCTCGGCCATCTCCAACATGCGGTCGACAATGAACTCGGGTGTCGGAACATACGGAATGAAAACGTTGTAGCGATTTTCGATGCCGTAGCCGCTCATCGAGGCGACGATGGTGACGGGGATGATTGCGGCGCTGAACAGGCGAAGCGCGGTCATGGAATTAAGCTCGACCCGGGTCGTCGAAGCCTATCATAACGGCTGCGCTGCGGTGCCATTGCTGCCCACTTCTGCCCACGTGGTGCGGACGGCGAACGGCCGGAAATGCTTGCGCCGCCGGATGCCGATCTGTTTGATGCACGCCGATCTACTGAAAGTGCAGGGAGAGTCCGGCGTGACAACCAAAATCGGCAAGGCGGCCTACAAGCGCATCGCCACGGAAGAAGCGTGGCTGATGAAGGATATTTTCGACCGCTATATGAAGCTCGTGGAGACGAAGGCGCTGAAGGATCCGGCGTTCGAGAGCTTATGGGGCTATTACGGCACGAGCCCGAGCCCGCGTTCGGTCGCGACGCTGCGGCGGATTCTCTCTCTCGGTGACGAGCGCATCGCCGACATGGATGCGAGCGGCATCGACGTCCAGCTTCTAATGCATACCGCGCCAGGCGTGCAGGTGTTCGACGCGCCGGAGGCGAACAGCCTCGCGAGCGCGAGCAACGACATGGTAGCCGACGCGATCCGCAAGCACCCGGGCCGCTATGCGGCGCTCGCCATGATCGCTCCGCAGGACCCGCAGACGGCCGCGAAGGAAATGGAGCGCGCAGTCAAGAAGCTCGGTCTCAAGGGCGCCGTCATCAATTCGCATACGCGCGGCGAATTCCTGAATGACCAGAAGTTCTGGCCGATCTTCGAGGCCGCCGAGGCGCTCGACGTGCCGGTCTATGTGCATCCGAGCGGACCACCGGTCGATATGGCGAAGCCTTTCATCGAGCGCGGGCTCGACGGCGCGATCTACGGCTTCGCGGTCGAGTGCGGGCTGCATCTGCTTACGATCATCACCAGCGGCGTGTTCGACCGCTTCCCGAAATTGCAGGTCGTGTTCGGCCATCTCGGCGAGGGCATGCCGTTCTGGATTCCGCGGCTCGACTACATGCACGCCGCGCAGGTGCGCTCGAAGCGTTATGAGGCGCTGCAGCCCCTGAAGAAGAAGGTCAGCGACTATCTGCGCGAGAACGTCTACATCACGACGAGCGGCATGAACTGGGAGCCGGCGGTGATGTATTGCCGTCAGGTGCTGGGCAACGACCGCGTGCTCTACGCGATGGATTACCCGTATCAGTTCGAGCCGGATGAAGTCGTTGCGATGGACGCGCTGCCGGTCAGCGCGGACGAGAAGAAGGCGTTCTACCAGACCAACGCCGAGAAGGTGTTCGGGCTCTAATCGTCGTCCCGGGCGCGCGCTTGCGCGCGACCCGGGATCGTTCTCAGCTGACCGCTTACGGTCCCGGGCGACTTCGCCCCGTCCGGGACGACGAGCGTCAACCCTTCTTCGCCGCGCTCCAGTCGCGTCCGCCGGCTTTGCCTTCGATCTTGTCGCCCGTTACTTTGCCCTCGAAGCTCACGGGCTTGCCGTTGAGATCGAGCGTAAAGGCGATCTGCGCGCCGTTGAGCTTGCCGTCTTTCACCGTCACGTCCTTGCCGGCGACCGTCGCGGTGCCGGTAAACATCTGGAAACGCTGGTCTAACTTGAGATCGAAGGTCTGCGTGCCGTCCTTCACCGACCATCGGCCGTCCACTTTGGCGGGCACGATCCACAGATAGACGCTGCGTCCGTCGACCTGCTCGTAAACGTCCGCTTCCCAGTCGCCCATGTCGAAGGCGTGCGACACCAGCCGCGTGCCGGGACGCAATTCGTCGAGCAGCCGGGAGCGCAGTTTCCGGTTCACGCTCGAAAGCAGATACATCGTGATGACGTCGGCTTCCTTGATCGACGTCGTGAAGATGTTCTCCTGCTTGAAGGTGACGCGGTCGGTGACGCCGGCCTTCTTCGCGTTCTCGTTCGCTTCCTTGATGCGCTGCGGATCGATGTCGATGCCGACGGCGCGCGCGCCATAGGTCTTGGCCGCCGTGATCGGGATGCGGCCATCGCCCGATCCCAGGTCGTAGACCACGTCGTTCTTGGTGACCTTGGCGAGCTTCAGCATGG
>JAICQA010000382.1 GCA_025929595.1 Xanthobacteraceae bacterium | reverse complement strand
TCGATATTGACCCCGAGCTTGCGCGCATAGACCGGGTCGAGGGCGTGCTCGGCGTCGAAAAACGCACAGGTGCCGCCGCGCTTCTGCGCTTCGGCGATCGCGTGCAGCGCCATTGTCGTCTTGCCCGAGGATTCCGGCCCGTAGATTTCGACCACCCGCCCGCGCGGCAGGCCGCCGACGCCGAGCGCGATGTCGAGCCCGAGCGAGCCCGAGGGAATGGTTTCGATCTCGACCCGCTCACGCTTGCCGAGCCGCATGATCGAGCCTTTGCCGAAGTGGCGCTCGATCTGGGAGAGCGCCGCATCCAGCGCCTTGGACTTATCCATTGAGTTACTGCCTTCGACGACTCGCAACGCGGGTTGAGACGACATAGCCGGGCTCCCGATCTCATGCCTAGTTGAAACAGAACGGGACCAATGTACATGATTTGTTCTTAATGACAAGTTACAGCGTAAGCCATTCAGTGGGCGACGTTTTTTATCATGTTTTCCCCATTTGTTCACGGCAGCCAGAACGCCCGCCTGGGTCCTGCTTCACGCTGGTCCGAATCAGCCCCACCCTTCCCAACGGGAACTTCAAAAGCCTGCCTCACGTTGCCAAAGCCCGTCCTCCTCGGCTTCCAGAATTGCACCGATGACCTTTGCCCAGGCGTCCGCTTTCTTCCTCGTTGGCGCGATGATGGTCATGTTCATCTGGGGGCGGCTTCGCTACGACCTCGTGGCGATGCTGGCGCTGCTCGCGGGTGTCCTGCTCGGCATCGTTCCTGCCGACAAAGCCTTCTCTGGCTTCTCCGACGACATCATTTTCATCATCGCTTCTGCGCTCCTGGTGAGCGCCGCCGTCGCAAAATCCGGCATCATCGAGCGCGTGCTGCGCCCGATCGGTCCCTATCTCACCTCGACCACGGCTCAGGTCTTTGTGCTCGTCGCCGCGGTGACCGCTCTCTCCGGTTTCGTAAAAAATATCGGCGCGCTCGCCATGCTGATGCCGGTCGCCTTCCAGCTCGCACGCCGGTCGGAGACCTCGCCCTCGCATCTTCTGATGCCGATGGCCTTCGGCTCGCTGCTCGGCGGCATCGTCACGCTGATCGGCACGTCGCCGAACATCATCGTCTCGCGTGTGCGCGAGGAAATTGTCGGCGAGCCCTTCCGGATGTTCGACTTCGCTCCGGTCGGTGCCTGTCTTGCCCTCGCGGGGATCGTCTTCCTGACTCTCGGCTGGCGGCTTCTGCCCAAGCACCGCAAGGGCGCATCGAGCATCGAGGCCGCCTTCAACCTCGAGGGCTACACAACCGAGGCGCATGTCGCTGAAGATTCGCCGATCGTCGGCAAGACCGTGAGCGACCTCGAGAAGCTTGGACATGACGAGGTCGAAGTGATTCTGATCGTTCGTGATTTCGGCGAGCGAAAGGCGGTTTCCGGGAGCACGCTCATCCGCGTGCATGACGTGCTCTTGCTGAAGGGAGAACCGACAGCACTCGAACAGATTGTCGCCGAAGCAAAGCTCAAGCTCGTGACGGACAAGGACGAACAGCCGAAAGACACGCCGACCGACGATGTCGGCGTCATGGAAGCGGTCGTAACCGAGGATTCCTGGCTCAAGGATCGCACGCCCGCCGAAATGCGCCTTTACGATCGTTTCGGTGTGAACGTGCTGGCCGTCAGCCGCAGCGGCACACGCATCACCGATCCCATGCGCTCGCTGAGGCTCCGTTCGGGCGACGTCGTCGTGCTGCGCGGCGACATGAAGGCGATGCCGGACACGCTGGGCGAACTGCGCCTGCTGCCGCTTGCCGAACGCGGGCTCGCCCTCGGCTCGAGCCGCCGCAGCCTGCTCCCGATCCTGGTGCTGGCGGTGGCAATGACCTTGCTCGTCTTCGACATATTGCCGGTCGCCATCGCCTTCTTTGCCGCCGCCGTTGTTCTCATGCTGCTGCGTTCGATCAGCCTGAAGGAAGCCTACGAAACCGTTGAATGGCCGATCCTTGTTCTGATCGGCTGCCTGATCCCCGTGTCCGACGCCCTGCGCACCACCGGCGGCACGGAACTGATCGCGAGTCTGCTATCCGCCGGCGCCGAACAACTTCCACCGCTCGGCGCGCTGGCGCTCATTATGGTTGCCGCCATGGCGATCACGCCGTTTCTGAACAATGCGGCAACCGTGCTGGTCATGGGGCCCATCGCCGCGAGTTTTGCGACCAATCTCGGATTCCGTCCCGACCCCTTCCTGATGGCGGTAGCGATCGGCGCGGCCTGCGATTTCCTCACCCCCATCGGCCACCAGAGCAACACGCTCGTCATGGGACCGGGCGGCTATCGTTTCGCCGACTATTGGCGGCTCGGCCTGCCGCTTTCCGTGCTGGTCGTGGTCGCGGGCGTCCCGCTCATCATGTTGTTCTGGCCCTTCACCCGGTAGCGCCTCTTAACGCGCCGGTGACGAGTCGCCTTCCAGAATCAGACGGCTGATTCGGAGCGCTCCATGACCCGACCCTTCACATTGTCCGCGGCCGTTGCATTGAGTTTCT
>JAICQA010000456.1 GCA_025929595.1 Xanthobacteraceae bacterium | reverse complement strand
CTGGCGCGCCGGGCGGCGGCGTAGGAAATCCATGCGCCGATGTCCTCGCCGACACCGGGAATGATGCCGACGATCGTGCCGATCACGCCCGAGCGCACGATGGTCCGCTTGTAGTGCCACATTGTCCGGGTGCTTGGGAGAACGCGGTCGACCGTCTTGGTCGCCATTTCGGCAGCCCGCCCCTTCATCACCGAAAGGACTTCTGCCAGGCCGAAGGTGCCGACGAGCGCCGGGATGAGGCCGATGCCGCCAGCGATCTCGGTGCTGCCGAAGTGGAAGCGCGGCTCGGCGTGGATGCCTTCCTGGCCGACCATGGCGACGAGCAGGCCGAGAAAGCCGGCGATCCAGCCCTTCAGTGGATCCTCGAACGCGGTCATCTGGCCGGCGATGACGACGCCGAAGATCGCGAGCCAGAAATATTCGTAGGAGCCGAAGCTGAGTGCGAACTCGGCGAGGACCGGCGCGATAGCGGCGAGAAACAACACGCCGATCAGCGTGCCGACCACCGAGGCGCTGGTAGCGAGCCCCATCGCCTCGCCCGCGAGACCCTGCTTGGCGAGCGGAAAGCCGTCGAGCGTGGTCGCCGCGTTCGCCGGCGTGCCGGGGATATTGAGCAGGATCGCGGAGCGCGAGCCGCCGTAGATCGCGCCGACATAGGCCGAGATCAGCACGAGGATCGCCTGCGACGGGTCCATCTTGTAGGTGAGCGTCGTGAGCAGCGCGACGCCCATGGTCGCGGTCAACCCCGGCAGCGCGCCGATCACGATGCCGACGAAGGTCGCCCAGCACACATTGAACAACGTCTCGAAATTCGCGAAGACCGCGAAAGCGCTGAAGAGATGGGACAGGCCGTCAAGCATGGCAGGCTACGGCAGGCGCACGAGAAAGAGGGTTTCGAATACGTAGGGAACGACCACGGCCGTCGCCGTCGCGACGGCCGCGGCAATCGCGAGCTTGCGCGCACGTGTCGGCATCGCGTCGCCGGAGTTCCACTCAAAGGCGGCGATGAAGGCAAAGACGAAGAGCCAGCTCGCAAGCCAGAAGGGAATGCGGCCGACGAACAGGACGGCATAAATCACGCAGAGGGCGGCGCAGAGCGCGAGGCGCGCGATGGAAGCGCGGGCTTCGGATCGATCCTCGGCCGATTGAACTGTTTGCGCGGACCGCCAGCCGCCGACCGAACGAAGCGCGAGCACGGCGCCGAGCAGCGCGATGATCACGCCAAGCATGCCCGGCACGATGCCGGGCGCGGTCCAGGGATTGATATTGCGTTCCTCAAGCCGCGGCATGCCGTAGGACTCGGCCACGACCGCGAGGCCGAAGACAAGCAGCACAACACCGGTAATGAGATCGGCTCTGACGAGCGGTCTCGTTTCCATCTGAAATCGCCCCTGACAGCAAATCGCCGGCCGGATCATAGCCCGGCCGGCGAAAGTTTCGCGAACTCAGCGCGGCGGAATGCCGACCGACTTCGGGTCGATCTTGGCTTCCTTGCGCTCCCAAAGGCCCCAGGCCATTTCCTGGACGGCCGGCAGCACCGCCTTCTTGGCGGCATCGCCGCGCACCACGGCGACGATGGCGCCGCGGCTCGTGGCGTATTTCTTCAGCGCCTCGGACTTGGCGATCTTCTCGTCCCATATCTTATCGAGAGTCTGGGTGACCGCCGCCGGCACGCCCTTCGGCACGAAGATGCCGAAATAGTTGTCTGTGGCCGGAAACTTCGGAAGCGCCTTGG
>JAICQA010000005.1 GCA_025929595.1 Xanthobacteraceae bacterium | reverse complement strand
TGATCGGCGGCGGCGAAACGCGTTTCCAGCCGGTCTTTGTCGGCGACGTGGCGGCTGCCGTCGATGCGATCCTCGCCGGCCGTGCCAAGGCGGGCACGACCTATGAACTCGGCGGCCCGGAAGTGCGCAGCTTCGAGGAGCTCATGCGGCTCATGCTGCGCATCATCGACCGCAGGCGGATGCTCATGCCGCTCCCCTTCGCGCTCGCGCGCATGCAGGCGTTCTTTCTCGAACTCATGCCGAAGCCGTTGCTGACGCGCGACCAGGTGCGGCAACTCGAAGTGGACAATGTCGTGTCGGAAGAAGCCGAGCGTGAGGCGCGCACCTTGCGCGCGCTGGGCATCTCGCCGACGGCGATGGAAACGGTGCTGCCGTCCTATCTCGTGCGCTTCCGCCGCACCGGGCAGTACTGGCGCAAGCCAGTTTCCGTCTAACCGAACAGCGCCAGCGCGACCAGGCCAAGCGAGCCGACGAAAATACGCCAGATCGCGAAGACGGCGAAGCCGTTCTGCGCGACATAGTCGAGCACCCAGCGCACGATCAGGAGTGCCGCGCAGAACGCGGCGATGAAGCCGAGTGCAATGATCATACCGTCATCGAGACTGAGCAGCGCGCGGTTCTGGAGCAGATCGTAAGTGAAGGCGCCGAGCATCGTCGGCATGGCGAGGAAGAAGGAAAATTCCGCCGCCGCGCGCCGCTCGCAGCCGAGCAGCAACGCGCCGACAATGGTCGAGCCCGAGCGCGACATGCCGGGGATGAGCGCAATCGCCTGAAACAATCCGATCTTGAGGGCGACCAGCGGCGGGAATTGCATCGCGTCGAAATATTTCGGCTCGATCTGCATCCGGTCCACGACCAGCAAAATGATGCCGCCGAGAATCAGCGTGATGCAGATCAGCATCGGCGTCTCAAACAGCACGGTCTTGATGAAGCCGTGGAGCAGCACGCCGAGGATGGCTGCGGGCAGAAAGGCGATCACGATTCCGATCGCGAAGCGCCGCGCTTTCGGGTCGTATGGCAGCGCCAGCGCGACCGCCCAGAGCTTCTGAAAATAGACGGCGACGATCGCGAGAATGGCGCCGAGCTGGATCAGCACCTCGAAGGTGCGGCCGGGATTCCTAAAGCCCAGAAAGTGGCCGGCGAGCAGGATGTGTCCGGTGGAGGAGACCGGAATGAACTCGGTCAGTCCCTCGATCACGCCGAGGAGAATGGCTTCCAGCAAGGCGCCGAGGGTCATGGACCGTCCTGAAGGAGATGCATCGAATCAGGCGCCGATCCTTGCCCGGCGGGGAGCGGGCCGCAAATTGGATTCGCGCGGCACTTGGCCCTAGGATCGCCCGCTTTTTGCGGTGACCGTTCGTCCCGCCCTTTCGAGCTATTCAGCAATGCAACTCGTTCATTATCCGCTTTGCCCGCACTCCCGTTTTGTCCGGCTGGTGCTGGCGGAATATGGCCTCGCGACCGAGCTGGTAGATGAGCCAGTGTGGGAGCGGCGCGAGGCCTTCCTCGCGCTCAACCCGGCAGGTGTCACGCCCGTCCTCATCGACAAGGAATTGAGCGTGCCCGGCGTAGCGGCGGTCGCCGAATATATCGATGAGATTTTCGGACCCGAACAAGACGCCGGACGGCTGCTGCCGATCGACATCGCCGCACGCGTCGAGGTGCGCCGGCTCCTGAGCTGGTTCCACGACAAGTTCTTCGACGAGGTAAGCGGCTATCTCGTGCAGGAGAAAGTGTTCAAACGGCATCTGAGGGCGGCCGATGGCGGCGGGTCGCCCGATTCGACCGCGATCCGCGCGGCGCGCTCGAATATCCGCTATCATCTGGACTATATCGGCTGGCTCCTGAAGGAGCGGAACTGGCTCGCCGGCGACCGGATGAGCTACGCCGACCTCGCGGCAGCCGCACACCTGTCCACCGCCGACTATCTGGGTGACGTGCCTTGGCACGAGAACGAGAGCGCAAAGAACTGGTACGCCCGGATCAAGTCGCGGCCGTCGTTCCGGCCGCTGCTCAGCGAGAGCCTGCCCGGCATGATGCCGAGCCCCAGCTACGCCAATCTCGACTTCTAGACCTCGCCGCGATCAAGCGCGCGCTTGCGGAGCGCGCGCGCGAAGAAGGCTTCGACGCCTTCGGCGTCACGCTGCCCGACGCGATCGCGGACGCGGCTCCGCATCTGCATGGCTGGTTAGAGGCTGGCGCTCATGGCGACATGGACTGGATGGCGACGACGCGGGAGCGGCGCGCCGATCCGCGCGTCTTGTGGCCCGACGTCAGGCGTGTCGTGGTGTTCGGACTGAATTACGGGCCGGATGAGAACCCGCTAGCGCTCCTGGAAGCGCGCTCGCAGGCTGCGATCTCGGTGTATGCGCGCGGCAGCGACTATCACGACCTGATCAAGGGAAAGCTGAAGCGGATCGCGCAGTGGCTCGCAGCGAAGACGGCGAGCGAGTTGAAAGTCTTCGTCGACACCGCACCCGTGATGGAAAAGCCGCTCGCGGAAGCGGCAGGCCTCGGCTGGCAGGGCAAGCACACCAACCTGATATCTCGCGAGCACGGCTCGTGGCTTTTTCTCGGCGCGCTCTTCACCAATCTCGAGCTGCCGGAGGACACGGCGGAGAGCGATCACTGCGGTTCGTGCCGCGCGTGTCTCGACGCGTGTCCGACCGGCGCGTTCCCCGCGCCCTACAAGCTCGATGCGCGGCGCTGCATTTCGTATCTGACGATCGAACACAAGGGCCCGATCCCGCGCGAGCTGCGGCCGCTGATCGGCAATCGCATTTACGGCTGCGACGACTGTCTTGCGGTGTGTCCGTGGAACAAGTTCGCCAAGGAAGGCCGCGAGGCGAAGCTCGCCGCACGCGAAGAAAATCGCGCGCCTTCGCTTGCTGACCTTGCGCGGCTTGACGACGCTTCGTTTCGCACGCGTTTTTCGAAGAGCCCGATCAAGCGCACCGGCCGCGACCGTTTCCTGCGCAACGTCCTGACTGCAATTGGCAACAGCGGCGATGCCTCGCTCATTCCCGAAGCCGAGCGGCTCTCGTCCGATCCTTCGCCGCTTGTCAGGGGCGCCGCGGTGTGGGCGCTGTCGCAACTTCTTCCACGCGACGAATTCGCCGCGCGCGCCAAAAACTCGCTCACGAGCGAAGACGACGAAAGCGTCGTGGAAGAGTGGAAGGCGGCCTAAAGACCGCCGGCGAGTTCATCGACCGTGCGTGTGAGACGGTCGAGGTCCTCGGGCCGCGACAGGCGGTGATCGCCGTCCTTAACGAGGGTCAGCACCACGTCGTCCTGCGCCAGACACGACACGAGCTTCATCGCGTGACCGAACGGGACGTCGGGGTCCTTCACGCCTTGCAGGATGCGCACCGGAACACCGAGTTCAATCGGTTTGTTCAGCACGAGATGCTTGCGGCCGTCTTCGATCAGCGTGCGCGTGATCGGGTACGGGTCTTCGCCGTAAGCCGAAGGCCGCTGCCAGAAGCCTTCTTCCTCGATCTCGCGCTTCACCTCCGGCGAGAACTCCGCCCACATCAACGCTTCGGTGAAGTCGGGCGCCGGCGCGATCAGGACGAGTCCGGCGAGACTTGTCTCGCGTGCCGGCTTTTTGGCTAAGGCGGCGGCGAGCAGGAGCGCGATCCAGCCGCCCATGGACGAACCGACAACAATCTGCGGTCCCCGCGCCTGCGTTTCGAAGACGGCAAGCGCGTCTTCCAGCCACGACGAAATCGTGCCGTCCTCGAAGCGCCCGCCGGATTCGCCATGACCGGAGTAGTCGAAGCGCACGCAGGCGCGGCCCGACCTTGCCGCGTGCGCCGCAAGCGCTTCCGCCTTGGTACCGCGCATGTCGGACTTGAAGCCGCCAAGCCAAAAGATGCCGGGAGCGGTACCCGCCTGCTTGCGCACCGCAATGCGGCGCGCATTCGCGCCCGCGCCGACTTCAATATGCTCCGGAGCATCATTCATTGTTGCGCCGGGTTACGACGCGAACACTTCCCATGCAACCGCCTTGCCGCCGCCGCAAGTGATGTCTAGACACGCCGCCGTGCAAACGATTCCCGCCATGCCTTCCGGGCCGCTCACCGTCGTGCAGGTCATTCCCGACCTGCAAGCGGGCGGCGCCGGCATGAGCGTCGTGCAGGTCGCCGAAGCGCTCGTGACGCAGGGCCACCGCGCCATCATCGTCTCGGAAGGCGGGCGCATGGAAGCCGACCTCGCGCGCATCGGCGCCAGCTTCGTGCGGCTGCCCGTGGCGTCAAAAAATCCGTCGCAGATCGTCGCGAACGGCCGCCGCCTCGCGACACTCGCACGCGACGAGAAGGCGGATCTCCTGCACGCGCAAAGCCGCGCGCCCGCCTGGAGCTGCCTGCTCGCCGGAAGGCTCGCCTCGGTGCCTTACATCGCCACCTGCGACAATCTTTATCGCGAGCAGAACCCGCTGAAGCGGCTCTACAACAGCGCGATGGTGCGCGGCACGCGCGTGATCGCGCTCGGCAACGGACTCGCCGAGATGATCGAGCGGCGTTACGGCACGCCGCGCGAGAAGATCGCGGTCGTCGACCGCACGGTCGATCTCGCGGCGTTCGATCCAGCGCTCGTGAGCGAAGAACGCGTCGAAACGGTGCGCCGTCAATGGGGCGTGAAAGCCGGCGACCGGGTCGTGTTGCTGCCGGGACGGCTGACCCGCCGGAAGGGCGCGGAAGTGCTCGTGGGTGCCGCGAAGCGATTGCAGGAAGCCGGGCTCAAGAATTTTATCTGCGTAATCGCCGGAGAGGAACAGCCGGGTACACGCTATGCGTCGGAACTTTGGGACCGCGTGCATCAGTCGGGGCTCGCCGAGGTCGTCCGTATCGCTGGTCATTGCCGCGACATGGCGGCGGCCTATGCGGTCACGGATCTCGCAGTGTCGACGGTCCTGCCGCCGGGCGGGCCGCAACGGGCGATGCTCGAGGCGCAGGCGATGGGAAAGCCGGTGATCGTGTCGGATGCGGGCGGGCGGGACGAAATCCTGCTGGCGCCACCGGTGACGCCCGAAGACCGGGCCACGGGCCTGCTCTACCCTGCCGGCAACGCGCCGGAACTTGCTCAGGCCCTCTTCAAGGCATTCGCCATGGGTGCACCGGCCCGGCAGGCCATGGGCGCGCGCGGCCGGGCGTTCGTTACTTCGCGTTTTCCACGTCAGGCCTTTACCGACCGCGTACTGTCGATTTACGCGGAAGTCGCGGCGGGGCGGACACAGGCAATGCCCGCCCGGTCATTGACTTAAGCTCCGTTTCTCTCAATCCTGCCTTTGCGCCGGGCCTGCCCGGCGACGATTGTTTTCACTGGAGAGGAGACGACAACCATTCGCCGTCCGATGAGAGCCGCTCAGCCGGTCCAGAAAGATGGACCGCGCGTGAATGACGAGATCCGCGTCCGCGAGGTTCAACTGATCGACCACGAGGGAACCAATCGGGGCGTAACGCCGATCCACGAAGCGATCGCCTTGGCCCGGGAGGCCGGGCTCGATCTGGTCGAAATTTCCCCGAACAACACGCCGCCCGTCTGCAAGATTCTGGACTACGGCAAGTTTAAGTTTCAAGCGCAGAAAAAGGCGGCCGAGGCCCGCAAGAAGCAGAAGACCGTCGAGGTCAAGGAGATCAAGCTCCGGCCCGGCATCGACACGCACGACTACGACGTGAAGATGCGGTCGATGAAGCGCTTCTTCGAGGAAGGCGACAAGGTGAAGATCACCTTGCGTTTCCGCGGCCGCGAGATGGCGCACCAGGATCTCGGCTACAAACTCCTGCAACGCGTCAAAGAAGATGTTGCGCCGATCGCCAAGGTCGAGGCCGAGCCGATGTCGGAAGGCCGGCAGATCGTGATGATTCTCGCGCCGCGATAGTCGTACGCTGGCGAGTAAGAGTAACGGGCGCCAGACCCTCGAAGAGTCCGGCGCCCGTCTCGTTTGAAGGTCAGCTTGCCGCCGCGAGTTTCAGTTTCCGCCGGCGCTCCGCGCGCGCGGCCCAGGCGAGACTGCCGAGCGCGTGGGTGCCCACGGGCCAGGGCTTGTTCGCACCGCTCACCACCGACACGAGCTTCTGCAAGGGCCGCCGCTCGATTTCCTCGGGCGGACGCGAAACGAAGAGCTCCGCGTGGAACAGGCCGTCGGACTCGCGGCCGCGCGGATCGAGACCGAGCGCCTCCACCGCCTTGATGGTCGCCTCCATCTCTTCGAAATTCGCGAAGCGGCGCTGCACGAAAGTAGCCGACTCGAAGCGTTCGGTTTGCAGGCCGAGTGTCGCGAACGTTTCCTCAATTTCGTCATAGGGAAACATGCGCAGCACGAAGGACGCCACCCAGGCAGGACGCCCCCTGCGTGCGAGCCGGGCGAGACGCTTGAAGGTCTTGCTCGTGACGTAGCCGACGCAGCCCGTGGAGACGATCAGGTCGACCTCCTCAAGCGCCTTGGCCTGTTCGGGCGTCGGGTCGTTGTTTTCGAGGTCGAGTGGGAGCCCCAGGTCCATCGTGCCCGCGGCTTCGCCATAGCGGACGGCATTGGCGGAGGGGTCGAGGCCGATCACGCGCACGCGCGGGTTTTTGGGCCAGGACTGGTAGAAGTGACGGTCGAGAGCGAGCAGGGCGTCGCTGGTGAGCGGTTTCAATGCCGGGTCGGTATAGCGCTCGCGCAGCGCGTCGTAACGCAGCGCGTATTTCATCAGGGCGCCGTTGAGCCCATAGGAGCAGCCGAGGTCGAGAACGGTGACCGGCTCGTCCTGGGTTTCCGCGCGGGCCCGGATTAGCTGATCGAAGACAGGTTGGGCGACATGCGGAACGATGTAATCGAGCTGGCCCAGCACGCGGAAATATTCACGGGGGTCTCGATCCGTATAAATCTCTGAGAAATCAGACTTAATCTCATTCAGGTCGGAATAACCGCTTTCCGTGGTCATCAAACTTCCTCCGGATTGTCGTCCGTGAATGGCTCCTTCGGCATGCTGCCGGCAGAATTTGTGCGATGCAGCAAAGTATAGAGGTTTTGGCCGACTGCGGCAACCCTGCGGCCGAAATTCGGCGCGAAAAGGCGCAGCCCCACGCGGGTGTTGATAAATCCGCCCGCGGGCCGTAAGACCGCGCGTCCTCTCAAACAGGATTTGGGTTCGCCCGGCTCTCACAGGGCATGCCGTGGCGATCCCGTGCGCTCAATCGAAACAATCGGCAGCCGTTCCGGCCGCCATCATTTAAAGGAAGAGCCAAATGCCCAAGCTGAAGACCAAGTCGGGCGCCAAGAAGCGCTTCAAGCTCACCGCCACCGGTAAAGTGATGGCCGGTCCCGCCGGCAAGCGGCACGGCATGATCAAGCGGACCAACAAGCAGATCCGCCAGAACCGCGGCATGTCCGTCGTGTCGGAATCCGACGCGCGCAACGTCCGCAAATACTATCTGCCGAACGGCTGAGCTTTAGCGCCAACCCCAGTCAGGAGTCCGATCCATGGCCCGCGTAAAACGCGGCGTGACATCCCACGCCAAGCACAAGAAGACGCTGAAAGCCGCCAAAGGCTTTTACGGGCGTCGCAAGAACACAATCCGGGCGGCCAAGGCCGCCGTCGACAAGGCGAACCAGTACGCCTATCGCGACCGCAAGAACAAGAAGCGCACCTTCCGCGCGCTCTGGATCCAGCGCATCAACGCGGCGGTGCGCGAGAACGGGCTCACCTACGGCCGATTTATCAACGGCCTCGGCAAGGCCGGGGTCGAAGTCGACCGCAAGGTGCTCGCCGACATCGCCGTCCGCGAGCCCGCCTCCTTCAAGCTTCTGGTCGACAAAGCCCGCGCCGCGCTGAACTAAATCGGCGCGCAGCCTTTCCGGGGCCGAGCGAGCGAGGCGCGGGATCGCGCCGCGCCGTTCGCGTTCGGGTATAGACAGGCAAAGGGATTCGACCATGACCGACCTGAAGAAACTCGAAGCCGAGACGCTGGCCGCAGTCACCGCCGCGAAGGACGAGCCCGCGCTTGAGGCCGTGCGCGTCGGCGCACTCGGCAAGAAGGGATCGATCTCCGAGCTTCTGAAGACGCTCGGCACGATGTCGCCGGAGGAGCGCAAGACCAGGGGCGCGGACATCAACGCGCTGAAGGACAAGGTCAACGACGCGATCAACGGCAAGCGCGGCGAACTCAAGCACGCGGCGATGGGCGCGCAACTCGCCGCCGACAAGGTGGACGTGACGCTGCCGGTGCGATTGCCCGCGGCCGAGCGCGGGCGCATTCACCCGGTGAGCCAGGTGATCGACGAGATCACGGCGATCTTCGCCGACATGGGTTTCTCGGTCGCCGAGGGGCCCGACATCGAAACCGACTTCTACAATTTCACGGCGCTCAACTTCCCCGCCGGCCATCCGGCGCGGGAAATGCACGACACATTCTTCTTCAATCCGAAGCCGGACGGCGAGCGGCTCCTGCTGCGCACGCACACTTCACCGGTGCAGATCCGCACCATGCAGACGCAGAGGCCGCCGATCAAAGTCATTATTCCCGGCCGCACCTATCGTTGCGACTCCGACCAGACGCACACGCCTATGTTCCATCAGGTCGAGGGACTCGTCATCGACAAGGTCTCCCATCTCGGCCACCTGAAATGGATTCTCGCCGAGTTCTGCAAGGCGTTTTTCGAGGTCGACGACGTGAAGATGCGCTTCCGTCCGTCGTTCTTCCCCTTCACCGAGCCCTCGATGGAAGTCGACATCCAGTGCGACCGGTCGGGCGGCGAGGTGCGCTTCGGCGAGGGCACCGACTGGCTCGAAATTCTCGGCTGCGGGATGGTGCATCCGAACGTGCTGAAGAATGTCGGGCTCGACCCCGACGAGTATCAGGGCTTTGCCTGGGGCATGGGGATCGACCGCATCGCGATGCTGAAATACGGCATGCCGGACCTGCGCGCCTTCTTCGAGGCCGACGTGCGCTGGCTCAGGCATTACGGCTTCCGCCCGCTCGACCTGCCGACGCTGGCGGGGGGATTGAGCTCGTAGCCGATCGGGGAATGCCATGAGGCATAAGATCGATCAGATGCTCTACGCGACCTTCACCCGCGGTTGGGAGAAGCGGCTCGTCGACAATTATCTCAACGCGCTGAAAAAACGCGAGACGCAGACGCCGCCCTATATCGGCGATCTCCTGCAACGCATTGACGGTAAGGCGACCGCGCTCGTGACTTACGTCGCGATGATGATTGCCGGTATTGGCATCTGCGCGCCGCTGGTCGCGAAACATCCCTACGAGGAAGCGATCGTGATCGCGCAGATTTCGTGCTTTCTGCTGATCGCCATCGGCTGCCTGCGCTGCATTTCGGTCTTCAACCGGCCTTCGCTTTCCGCCAACCTGAAGGAATCGCTGCGCGCACTCGAGCGCGAGCTCGTGATCCGGCAGGAAATCTACACACTGTGCCACCGTGCGGCGATTGTCTTCACCGTCACCGCCTTCATCAGCATGCCGTTCATGCTGCTCTGGTCGCCCGAACTTTAGAGCGCCGCATACCGGAATCGTTCAATGAAATTCACGCTGTCCTGGCTGAAGATGTATCTCGACACCGACGCCTCGCTCGAGGCGATCGTCGAGAAGCTGACGCTGATCGGCCTTGAAGTGGAGTCGGTCGAGGACCGCGCGAAGGCGCTCGCGCCGTTCACCGTCGCGTATGTCGTTTCCGCCGAGCAGCATCCGAATGCCGACCGCCTGCGCGTCTGCATGGTCGATACGGGCCAGGGCGCGCCGGTGCAGGTCGTGTGCGGCGCGCCGAATGCGCGCACCGGCATGAAGAGCGTATTTGCGGCCCCCGGCACGTACATTCCGGGCAAGGACATTACGCTCGGTGTCGGCACGATCCGCGGCGTCGAGAGCCGAGGGATGTTGGTCTCGGAAGCCGAGTTGAAATTGTCCGACGATCACGCCGTCATCATTGAGCTTCCGGACGACGCGCCGGTCGGCAAGCCCTTCGCCGAATTGCGCGGGCTGAATGACGCGGTGATCGACGTCGCGGTCACGCCGAACCGCGCCGACGCGCTCGGCGTGCACGGCATCGCGCGCGATCTCGCCGCCACGATGATCGGCACCTTCAAGGACAAGCCGATCAAGCGGATCGAAGCAAAATTCCCCTGCCCCGTGAAAGTGACGCTCGACTTCGGCTCGACGCCGTTGCTGTGCCCGGCCTTCGCGCTGCGCCTGATCCGCGGCGTAAAGAACGGGCCGTCGCCGGAATGGGCGCAGAAGAAGTTGCGTGCGATTGGATTGCGTCCGATCAACGCGCTCGTGGACGTGACGAACCTGCTCACCTTCGACCGCTCGCGTCCGCTGCATGTCTTCGACGCCGCGAAGGTGACGGGCAATCTGACGGTGCGACGCGCCAAGCCGGGCGAGAGCCTGCTTGCGCTCGACGGAAAGATTTACGGGCTCGACCCGGACATCTGCGTGATCGCGGATGAGAGGGGCGTCGAGTCGCTCGCAGGCATCATGGGCGGCGAGGAGTCGGGTGTTTCGGAATCGACCACTGACGTGCTGGTGGAATCGGCACTCTGGGATCCGCTTAACATCGCGCAGACGGGACGGCGGCTCGGGATCAATTCCGACGCGCGCTACCGCTTCGAGCGCGGCGTCGATCCGATGATGACCGTGCCGGGTCTTGAACTTGCGACCAGTCTCATCCTGCAAATGTGCGGCGGCGAAGCGTCGGAGATTTTTCTCGCCGGCGAAATCCCTGACACCGACCGGCTGATCGACTTTCCGTTGTCGGAAGTGCAGCGGTTGACCGGCCTGAAGGCGACGCCGGCTGAAATCAGGCGTGTACTGGAGTCCCTTGGCTTCCTGATCGCGGGTTCGGGCGATGTCGTGAAGGTGTCGCCGCCGTCCTGGCGCGCGGACATCGAGGGCAAGGCCGATCTGGTGGAAGAGATCGTGCGCATCCTCGGCCTCGAGCGCGTCGCGCAAACCGAATTCCCGCGCGACGAGAACGCGCGGAAGCCTGTGCTGACGCCGATCCAGAAGCGCACGCGCGCGGCCAAGCGCGCCCTCGCCGCGAGCGGACTCGTCGAAGCCGTCACCTGGTCCTTCATCTCGAAGCCGGTGGCGGAGTTGTTCGGCGGCGGCAGCACAGCGCTCGCGCTCGCCAATCCGATCGCGGCGGAGCTCTCCGACATGCGGCCCTCGCTCATTCCGGGGCTTGCGCTCGCAGCGCAAAAGAACGCCGACCGCGGCTACCCTGACACGGCGATGTTCGAAGTCGGCCAGGTCTTCACCGGCGACAGGCCGGAGGACCAGTTGACCGCCGCCACGACCGTGCGGCGGGGTGCTGCGCGCGCGGCTGGCACCGGCCGGCACTGGCAGAGCGCGACCGGTCCGGCGGATGCCTTTGATGCCAAGAGCGACGCCCTCGCCGTTCTCGCCGCCGCCGGCGCGCCGGTCGAGAAACTCCAGATCGTGCCGGGCGGTCCGGCCTTCCTGCATCCCGGCCGCTCGGCCACGATCCAGCTCGGCCCCAAGCTTATTTTCGGCTGGTTCGGCGAACTGCACCCGGCGACGCTCGAGGCGCTCGATGTCGAGGGGCCGCTCGCCGTGAGCGAGGTGTTCCTTGAGCGCGTTCCGGAGCCGAAGGCGCGCGCGACGCGCACCAAGCCGAAGCTCGATCTCTCGCCGTTCCAGCCGGTGACGCGCGACTTCGCTTTCATTGTCGATCGCGGCGTGCTCGCCGACGCGATCGTCCGCGCGGCGGAGAGCGTCGACAAGGCGCTGATTTCATCGGTCGAGGTGTTCGACCTCTACGAGGGCAAAGGCATCGAGGCCGGCAAGAAGTCGATCGCCATCGCCGTCACGCTGCAGCCGCGCGAAAAGACGCTGACCGACGAAGAGATCGACGCGGTCGCAAAGAAGATCGTCGCCGAGGTGACGAAACGCACCGGGGCGACGTTGCGGGGCTAGCACAAGGCGCTCATTCCCGCGCATAGCTCGCCGAACGGCGAGCGTTCGCTCGCCTATGCGGGAATCCAGAGTTTTACGTATCCTGAGTCCCCGCTTTCGCGGGGACGAGCGGCATAAGGTCGGCATAAGCGAAGCCGTCGCGTTCGACGATCTTGCCGACGCGCACGGCAATTTCCTGCTCGAACATCGGACCCGCGCTGACGAAGGTGTGAAACTCGCCGTTTTCGCCGCAGGGATCGACGCCCGGCGGCAAGTCACTGAGCAGCGATTGGTCGAAGGAACGGCCCGCGAAGCTCGGCGAAAGCTTGCTGCCATCGACGCAAACCAATCGCGCTTGCAACCCGGCCGCGATCATCTCGCGCGCCAGCGCCGCGGTTGGCCGCTGCCAGAGCGGAAAGACCGCACTCATCCCGATCTTCGCGAGCTGAGCCTCTCGATAGGAGCGGATGTCTTCGAGAAACAGATCGCCGAAGATGACATGCGCGATCCCTTCGGACTTCGCCTTCTCCATCTCGGCCGCCATCCGTGCTTCGTAGACTTCGTTCGGGCACGGAAAGGGAATGCGCACAATGCGCGGCGGCAGGCGCGCTGCGCCCAGCTGCGCAAGCAGCAATTCCTCGCTCACGCCATGCATGGAGACGCGGGCGAAATTTTCCGTGACGGTCGTGATCGCGCCGACGACTTCGAGTTCGCCCGAGCGCCGGACTTCATGCAGCGCCCAGGCGCTGTCCTTACCGCTCGACCAGGCAATCAGCGCCTTGCGCATGAATTACTGCCGGCGGCGCGGCGAGGCTTTGCGTTCGGCGGCGGCGCCCGCGCGGTCGATCAGGCGCAGGGCGGCATCGGCGGCGCGCTCGCCCGAGATCCAGGCGCCCGCCACCGTCCCCCACCAGGTCTCGTGCAGCGCCTCGCCGGCGAGAAAAATTCGGTCATGCACCGGTTCGCCGAGCGCCCGGCGATAGGAGCCGCCGCGCGGAGCGGCCACGGAGCCCGCTCCCAGAATCCAGGGCTCGCGCGACCAGCGCACCGCTTCTGCACGGCCGATCAATTTCCTCGATTCGGCGCCGAAATGCGCGGCCAGTGTCTCGGCGACAAAATCCTTCATGGCGGCTTCGCCTGCATTGGCCATTTCGAGGCCGAAACGGCCGCAGAAGTCGGCAAAAGCGAGGTCGGTGCCGCCCGCGCGCCCGATGAGGGCGATGGTGCGACTGTCGTCGCTCTTGAAAATCGCGCGCTGATCGTCAGCGAAACCGAACGGATTGCCTTTGAATTCGAAGATCAGACGGTCGCGCGTGCCAAGCGAAAGCGCCGCAATTGCATCGCCCGTGCGTTTGGGCAGGCCGGGCTCAAACTTGATCGCGCCGCTGTTCAGAATACCAGTGGACGCGGTAACGATCACCGTATTCGCCCGCACCGATCCACGGTCGGTTTCCACCGTGATCGAGCCGCGACCACGCGAATCGATGCGCGTGACCGGTGCGGAAAGTTCGACCCGCAGGGTCCCGGCCGCGGCGGAAATCAGCCGCCCCAGACCTCCCGCGCAGACCAATTCATCGGACTGATCGTCGGCGCGTGCGTAGTCAACGGTCGAAACTTCTTCGAGGTCTTTCGTGGTGGAATAGGGTCCCAGCACAAAGGAAACCGTGCCGCGCCAGTCGGCGAGATCGGGCAGGGTCCGCGCGGCGGGAAGATCAAGCCCCGCCTCGCCCGCCGCGACAATGGCGCGGCTCGCGCGATGCCGTGCGGCGGTGAAATTGTCATACTCGCTGTCGCGCGCCTCGCGCGATCCGACATAGAGCCGGCGAAAGGGCGCCGGCTGCGTGAGCTTCAGTCCGGCGAGGCGGCCGAGCGAGACAAGCGGATTGCGGCCCGAAGCCGAGATTCGGTGTGCGCCGCGGTCATGCGCGATGCCGAGCGCGCCCGTAGCGGTCCAGACGCGGCCGCCGATGCGGTCCTGCGCTTCGAGCAGCGCGTAGCTGCGGCCCGCGGCCGCGACGCGGCGCGCGGCAGCAATGCCCGCCGCTCCGGCACCGACGATGACAACGTCGACATCGCCCGGCATCGAGGCTTGCGCCGTCGTTTGGGCAAGCGCCGGCGAGGCCGCCAGCGCCGCCGCGCCGCCCAGAAACTCACGCCGGTCCAGGAATTTCATACAATCTTAACCCTGTCGGCCAATTTCGCGGTCCGCTCCCGCACACGACCGGAGTGCGCAGAACCGGACCGAAACTAGCGCCGCGATAGGCTTCCCGGAAGCACGAAACGGGGTGGGCCGCCTTGCGGCCCGGTCTTGCGTGATGAGTGACCGGTTCCGCATTTCGGTCGGACAGTGGCTGGTGCGCTATCTCGAAGCGCCCTCGCCCGGCTACGAGCCCTATACGGCAAGCGACCCCACGGCGCTGCGCGGTTGCCTGCAGCCCGGCGACGTGCTGCTGGTGGAAGGCAACAGCCGCGTTTCCGGCGTCATCAAATATCTCACGCAGTCGACGTGGTCGCATTCGGCACTCTATGTCGGCGACCGGCTGGGCGTGAAATCGGAGGACGGCGAGCCGCATGTGCTGGTCGAGGCACAGCTTGGCGAAGGCGTCGTCTCGGCGCCACTCTCGAAATACAAGATTTTCCACACGCGCGTCTGCCGCCCGATCGGCCTGACTGAGTACGACTGCAACACAGTCGTGAACTACATGGTCGAGCGGCTCGGCTACGACTACGACGTGAAGAATATCGTCGACCTCATCCGCTACCTCGTGCCGATGCCGGTGCCGGCGCGCTTCCGCCGCCGCATCATGGCGCTTGGCTCGGGCGATCCTACCAAGGCGATCTGCTCTTCACTCATCGCACAGGCGTTCGAGCAAGTGCGCTATCCCATCCTGCCGAAGATCGAGCTGATCGAAAGCCGCGAGACGCGGCGCGAGATCCTGCATATCCGTCACTGCTCGCTCTACACGCCGCGCGACTTCGACATCTCGCCCTATTTCGAGGTGGTGAAGCCGACGATCAAATGCGGCTTCGACTACAAGAAGATGCGCTGGGCCCATCTCCCCAAGCGGGCGCGGCCTGCGCCGCGGCCGGATCTCGCCGCGCTCGAAGCGGGCCGGGCGCCCGGGATCGTACCGGGCCTTGCCGATATGGAAGCGGCCAAGCCCGCGAATAGCATCGACGCGATGCTGAACGGCTAAGCGCCGTCGCTTTCAGGAAGGATATTGCAGGGCCCGCGCGGTCACCTATGTTGGTGGGCCGCCGCCGGAAATCCCCATGATCCAGGACGTCATCCAGGCCTTCGCCCAGACCTTCTCGCCGCCCTTGCGTCGCATCCTGCTCAAGGCGGTCGCGCTCGCGGTGCTCCTGCTGCTCGTGCTCGGCGTGATCCTGCAGGCGCTGCTGGTGCACGTGATCTCACTCCCGGGCGCGTTCGAGCTCGCGATCGCGATTGTGACCGGGCTCGGGATGCTCGCGGCCGCGATCTATCTCATGGGTCCGATCAGCTCATTGATTGCGGCGCTATTCGTGGACGCCGTAGCCGAGGAAGTGGAGCGCACGGAATTTCCCGCCGATCCCGTCGGGCGTCCGCTGCCGATCGCGCAGTCAATCACGCTTTCCGTGAAGTTCTTCGGGCTCGTCCTGCTTGTGAACCTCGTGGCGCTCTTCCTGCTGCTCGTGCCCGGCATCAACCTGATCGCGTTTTTTGTCGCGAACGGCTACCTGCTGGGACGCGAATATTTCCAGTTGGCCGCCATGCGATACCGGCCGATCGTCGAGGCGCAGGCGCTCAGGCGCGAGCACGCGGTGCGGATTTTCCTGGCGGGGCTCGCGATTGCCTGCGTCGTGGTGGTGCCGGTGCTGAATCTCATTACGCCGATTTTCGCCACCGCGCTCATGGTGCGCGTGCACAAGCGGCTGTCGCCGACGCGAGAGCTGATCGAGCCGGCGGGCCGCTAGATCCGCTTCTCCGGCCAGCGGCAAAGGTCGTTGATCACGCAGGTCGGGCAGTCCGGCAGCCGCGCCTTGCAGACATAGCGTCCGTGCAGGATGAGCCAGTGATGTGCGTGGCGCATGTAGTGCCCCGGCACGACGCGCAACAATTCCAACTCGACTTCAAGCGGCGTCTTGCCGGGTGCAAGGCCCGTGCGGTTACCGACACGAAAGAGATGCGTGTCGACGGCGATGGTGTGCTCGCCGAAGGCGATATTCAGAACGACATTCGCGGTCTTGCGACCGACGCCGGGCAAGGCTTCGAGCGCCTCGCGCGTGCGCGGCACCTCGCCGCCATGCTCGGTGATCAGGCGCTCGGAGAGCGCAATCACGTTCTTTGCCTTGTTGCGGTAGAGGCCGATGGTCTTGATCATGTCGCGCACGCGCGGTTCACCGAGCGCGAGCATCTTTTCGGGCGTGTCGGCCGCGGCGAACAGTCCGCGCGTCGCCTTGTTCACGCCCGCGTCGGTCGCCTGCGCTGAGAGAACGACGGCGACAAGCAGCGTGTAGGGGTTCACATATTCGAGTTCGCCCTTGGGCTCGGGTCGGACCGCCTTGAAGCGGCGGAACGCTTCCTCCACTTCGGCCGGCGACCAAGGCTGCGGCCCCTTTGCCTTCGGTCGCGCCGCCGGTCTTGCCATTTGCCTGGGCGGCGATTTCCCGGGCGCGGGACGGGCCTGCTTTCTCCCCATTCCTCTCCTATATTCAGGAGCCATGATGGACGCCACCCGATTGCCCCACGAGCCCACGCTTTTCGAGGCGCGGCTCAAGCCGCACCGCTCGCTGTCGCGCGCGGGCTTCATTGCGGTGATGGCGGTGCTCGGCGGCGTGAGCCTCACGGTCGGCTCAGCCTTCCTCATGATGGGCGCCTGGCCGATTTTCGGTTTCTTCGGGCTCGACGTATTGCTCGTCTATCTCGCCTTCCGCGCCAATTTCCGTTCGGCGCGGGCCTATGAAGACATCCATGTGACGCCGAGCATATTGCGTGTGCGACAGGTATCGCATCATGGAAACGAACGCGAGAACGTCACCAATCCGCGCTGGGTGCGCATGGAAACCACGCGCGACGAAGACTACGGCATGACGCGCCTCGCGCTCATTTCGCGCGGGGTGCCGCTCGTAGTCGGCGCTTTTCTCGGCCCGCAACAGCGGGAACAGGTGGCGCATGGCCTTGCTGACGCCTTGGCCGCCGCCAAACGCTAGCGCGCGGAATCGGGTGGGCAAGACCGCCGCAATCTGATTGGCTGACCTCATGAACATGCAGCAGACCATTCAGCAAGAAGCCGTCCGCGACGCGCGCAGGCTCGCGCCCACCGGCGATTATGAAACCGTTCGGCGCGCCATCGCCTTCGTGTCGGAGAATTTTCGCGACCAGCCGCAGGTCGAGGCGATCGCGGAAGCGGCCGGAACGAACCCCCGCGCGCTCACCGAACTCTTCCGTCGCTGGTGCGGCCTCACGCCGATGGACTTTCTCGCCGCGGTGACACTCGACAACGCGCGCAAGATTCTGCGCGACGCGCCGAACGTGCTCGATGCAAGCTTCGAACTTGGTCTTTCAGGTGCGGGGCGACTGCACGATCTGTTCGTGACGCACGAAGCCATGTCGCCGGGTGAATGGAAAAGCGGCGGCGGCGGCCTGGAAATCCGCTTCGGCCTTCACCCCTCACCCTTCGGCACGGCCCTGGTTATGGCGACGTCGCGCGGGCTGTGTGGACTTGCGTTCGCCGATGAAGGCGGCGAACAGGCGGCGCTCGAGGACATGCGCGGACGCTGGCCGAACGCGCGTTACGTCGAAGACGCGGCGGCGACTGCGCCTTACGTGAAGCGCATTTTCAATTCGGCCGAATGGCGCGCGGACGCTCCGCTGCGCGTCGTGCTCATCGGCACCAACTTCGAAGTGAAGGTCTGGGAAACGCTGCTCGCGATCCCGCTCGGCCGCGCGACGACCTATTCCGACATCGCGCGCAAGATTTGCCGCGAGAAGGCGGCGCGCGCCGTCGGCGCGGCGGTCGGCAAGAACCCCATCTCCTTCGTCGTTCCCTGCCATCGCGTGCTTGGCAAAAGCGGCGCGCTGACCGGCTATCACTGGGGTCTCACGCGCAAGCGCGCGATGCTCGGTTGGGAAGCGGCAAAACTCGTCTCGGCCGCCTAAGAGCGCAACAGCGAACGGCAGACGGCAAGTTCGATTGCCTCCGCACGCTCGGACCCGGCCAGCACCTGCCGGCAGTTCTGAAGTACGCGCCGCTGCTCGGCGGGATCGAAGGTCCGAAACGCTTCCATGACCTTACCGTCGGATTGCACCGTTGCCGGCTCGCGGGCCGCCTGCGACGTAGCCCCATCGCGTGTCACGTGCTCGGCTTCTCGCGTTGAACTCGGCCGCCGTGTATTGCGGGTTCGCGCCGGCTCTTCGGTCGCATAGGCGCGGGCGCGCGGAGCGGCGGTCTCCTTATGATCTGCTCGCGTCTTTTTCCCGCTTCTCTGCTTGCGCACTTGCCGGACCGGCTCTTCCGCGCGCTTCTTTTCCGTCCTCGCCTTTTTGTCGGGCTGCTTGTCGGGCTGCCGTTCGGACTCGGTCTCGGTGAAATACTGCGGCGGCGGCGCGAACGGGCTCGTCCGGTCCTTGGCGTCGTCCGACAGCGTGGCCTCCGGTTTGGGCGATACTCCGACTTGATTCCCGGCGGCTTTATCGTCGGGCGCGAGTGGCGCCGGAACCACCGGTTGCGAGCCGGGAACCGGCGCGGCGGGCGCAAGCTGCCGTTCGGTAATCGCAGCCCGGTCGGGATTGGGCGCCTGAAGGGTGGGGCGGTCGGTGATCGGTTCCGGCACGAACAGATCGTGCGTCACCGCCGGTGCTTTCATGACGCGGTTGCGGCGTTCTTGCGCGGAAGCCGCGGCGGCGGCGAGCATCACGACCACAGCGAGCAACGCAGAAGTCCGCCGATAAAACGCTGACATGGTACTCCACGGACTCTCGTCTGGACGCAACGCGGGTCGCCTGCTGCCGTTCCTGTCTCCCCGTCTCGATTGCAGAATTTTGCGCGGAACGAAGACGACTGCTGTTCTCTTATGAAAAAGCGGCCGGCGTCGAACTGCGGAGGAGCAAGGTGCGGAACCTGACGTGCAATCGTGGCGCGAGTTTGATCCCTTCCATTCTTGCATTCGCTCTCTGCGCATACGCGCCGAGCGCGACGGCCCTCGATGCCGGCGCTGCCGCCGGTGCCGCAGCGGGCGCAGCGGCTGGCGCTGCTGCCGGCGCAGTCGGTGCGGTCGGTGACGCAGCTGCCGGTGCCGTCGGCGCCGTAGGTGACGCAGCAGGCGCGGCGGCCGCCGCAGCAACCGGCGGCGCGGCGGGCACCGCTGCTGCAAGCGCCGGCGTCGGCGCGAATGCCAGCGTCACCGGCTCGCTTGGCGTAGGCGCTCGTTCGGGCAGCATCAGCGGTCAAGTCAGCGGCGGACTCGGCGTTGGCAGTCCGGACGCCGCGGCTCTGGTTGCGGGATTTGCAGCCGAGATCAACGCGGCGATCGGACAGACTTCGAGTTCCGGACCTGGCACTTCGACATTCGGCCCATCAGCAGCAAGCAGCGCCGCCAGCGCCTCCCTTCAGACGACAACCGAGCTACGGCGCGTCTTCGAATCCATGTCTTCGTCGGAGCGCGAACGCACGCGGCGTCGCTGTCGCGACGTCATTGCGCGGCCGGCAGGGGTCGATGCGGAGACCGTCGCTCTGTGCCAGGCGATCGCCGCGCTGGCGCGATAACCGCTCCCTACGCAGACGAGGGGTCGGGCGTACGCCCCGGCCCGCATTCTTTGTCCGCTAGATTTTCTTCCAGAAGATCGTTGTGTCGCAGAGCCCGCCGCCGGGCCACAGCGCATAGTCCGGGATCACGCCGGTACGCTGCCAGCCGCCGCGATCATAAAGCCGCTCGGCGTCGCCGCTTGCCGTGTCGAGGACCAGCAATGTGCGGCCGCGACGCCGTGCTTCGTGCTCAACGCTCTGCATGAGTGCCGCGCCGATTCCACGCCGGCGGGCGGTGCGATGGACGAGCATCTTCTTCACGTCGGCGCGGTGCGGCTGATTGGGCGGCGTATTGAGACCAAGCTGCACTGTGCCGACGATGCGGCCTTCAACTCGCGCGCCAAGGAGCGCGGTATCGCCGCGCGCGACTTCATCGGCCACCGCGCGGAAGTAGCCGGCGGCATCCGCCCGCGAGAATGGCGCCATAAAGCTGACGGAGGCGCCTCCCGCGACGCAGTCGGCAAGAATTTCAGCGAGATCGTCGATCGCGGCGGCGGCGTCCGTGCCTTCGAGGAGGAGGACTTCCGCCGCGGCCGTCATGCAGCGAGGTCGGCTTTGTCGGCGACCGTCGCATCTGCATTCAGGCGATAGACAATGGGCACGCCGGTCGCCAGTTCGCGCTTGAGAATCCCCTCCGGCGTCAGGCGCTCCAGCACCATGACCAAAGCGCGCAAGGAATTTCCGTGCGCCGAGATGATCGTGCGCTCGCCGCGCAGGACGGCGGGCAGGATTTCCTGCACGTAATAGGGCAGCGCGCGGGCGACCGTATCCTTCAGGCTTTCGCCGCCGGGCGGCGCAATATCGTAGGAACGGCGCCATTGCAGCACCTGCTCGTCGCCCCACTTCTTGCGGGCGTCGTCCTTGTTCATGCCGACGAGATCGCCGTAGTCGCGCTCGTTCAGCGCCAGATTGCGCGTGACGGGAACGCTGCCTTGGCCCATCTCTTCCAGGATCAGCGACAGCGTGCGCTGGGCGCGCTTGAGGTCCGAGGTGAAGGCGCGGTCGAAGATCAGGTTACGTGCCTTCAGCTTCTTGCCGGCCGCGCGCGCCTCACTCACGCCGGTGTCGGTGAGATCGACATCCTTCCAGCCCGTGAAAAGATTTTTCAGATTCCATTCGCTCTGGCCGTGGCGGACGAGCACAAGAAGGCGTTCGGACATTTTTCTTCCTGACGATCAATCCTCAAGGCCAAGCACGTCGGCCATCGAATAAAGGCCGGGCTTTTGCTTCGTGCCCCAGCGCGCGGCGGCGAGCGCGCCGTTTGCGAAAATCGCGCGGTCCTCGGCGCGATGGGTGAGTTCGATGCGTTCCTGCGCGCCGGCGAAGATCACCGTGTGCTCGCCCACAACCGTGCCGCCGCGCAGCGTCGCAAAGCCGATGTCGCCGGAGCGGCGCGCGCCGGTGTGGCCTTCGCGCGAAAAGACCTTGCGCTTCTCCAGATAGGTGCCGCGCCCGTCCGCGACGGCCTGCCCGAGCAGCAACGCCGTGCCCGAAGGCGCATCGACCTTCTTGCGGTGATGCATTTCGAGAATCTCGATGTCGAAATCGTCGCCGAGCGCCTGCGCGGCGCGGCGCGCGAGGGCGGCAAGCAGATTGACGCCCATGCTCATATTGCCTGACTTTACGATGATGGCGGACTTCGCGGCGGCGACGATCTTCTTTTCATCCGCCGCCGAAAGACCCGTCGTGCCGATCACATGCACGAGCTTCGCCTTGGCCGCGAGTTCGGCGAGCTTCACGGTCGCGGCGGGAACGGTGAAATCGAGGATCGCGTCGGCATTCTTCAGGAGTGACGCGGGATCGGCGGCGATCTTGACGCCGAGCGGTCCAACGCCCGCGAGTTCGCCCGCGTCCTTGCCGATCGCAGGCGAGCCCTTGCCTTCAAGGGCGCCGCTGACGGTGAAGCCCTTTGTTTCGGTCGCGGCGCGCACGAGCGTGCAGCCCATGCGGCCGCCCGCGCCGGCGATCAGAAGACGAATGTCGGGCATGAGTTTTTCACCGCTCATTCCCGCGCAAGCGGGAATCCAGAATCTGGGTCCCCGCTTTCGCCGGGACGAGCGGGTATAGCGTGACTAACAAACGGACGAAAGCACTGCGAAATCAGGGCTGCGCGCCCTCGTAGCCGCCGATGATGACCACGTCACCCTCGGAAATCGGCGCGCGGATGGCGAGCGCCTGCTTGTATTCGGGCGAATTCCAGCAATCGAGCGCGGCCTGATAGCTCGGGAATTCGATCACCACGTTGCGGGAGCGGCTCGTGCCCTCGGGGTTCTCGAACGGCCCGCCGCGCACGATGAACTTCGCGCCGTACTTCTTGAAGGCCACGGCATTGGCGACAATGTAGTCCTTGTACGTCTCGGGGTCCTTCACATCCATGCGCACGACCCAATAGCCCTTGGCCATTCGTCTCCCCTATTTCAATGCAGATTCAATTTCAGCGACGATCGCTTGCGCCGCGGCCTTCGGATCGTCGGCCGCGATCACCGGGCGCGCGACCACGATGTGATCGGCGCCGGCCTTGATGGCCTCGCCCGGCGCCATCACCCGCTTCTGGTCGCCGGCCGCGGAACCCGCAGGCCTGACCCCCGGCGTTACGATGAGGAGCGAGTCGCCGACCTGTCTCTTCAAGGCTTCCGCTTCCATCGGCGAAGCAATGAGACCGTCAATGCCGGCCTCCTTTGCACGCGCCGCACGCTGCCAGACAAGCTCGGCCACGTTCACGCCATAGCCTTCATTCTTCACGTCGTTGTCGTCCCAGGATGTAAGAACCGTCACGCCAAGAATTTTCAGCGCAGTTTTTCCCCGACCTTGCGCCGCCGCACGCATCGTCGGCGCGAATGCATGCACAGTGAGGAAGCTCATGCCGAGTTCGGCGGCGCGCTCGGCGGCGCGCGACACGGTATTCCCGATGTCATGAACTTTCAGGTCGAGGAAGACCTTCTTGCCGGAACGCGCCAGGTCGGCGGCGAATGGAATGCCGCCGGAGAGCGCCAACTCGAAGCCGATTTTGTAGAAGCTCGCCGCGTCGCCGAGGCGCGCCACCATGCGCTCGGCCTCTTTCAGATTCGGCAGATCGAGACCGACGATCATGCGGTCGCGCGCGTCCGGCTTCACACGCGTCTCCGCTCGTTCATTTCACAGTGCGAGATCAGGCGCGTGAGCGTCGTCTGCAGAAGTTTCGCCACCACATCGTCCCTGAGATTGCCCGCGTCGTCGAAGGCCGTGCCTACATGGCTGAGCGCCACCTGATTCGGCAAGACGAGCGCCTGAAGCCCCAGTTCCAGAATGGAGCGCAGCGCCATCAGCGCGCGATAGCCGCCGAAGCGGCCGTTCGAGGTGGAGCCGATCGCGAAGATGCAGCGCTTGAACGGGTCTTCCCCGCCCCCTCCCTGCCGCGAGATCCAGTCGATCGTGTTTTTCAGCAACGGCGGGACGGAGGAATTATATTCGGGCGTCGCGATGAAGACGCCCTGATGCGCGTTCATCATGGCGCGCAATTTCTTCGCGTTTTCCGGCACACCCTTCTGCGCTTCGAGATCGCCGTCAAAAATCGGCAGTGGAAAATCGCCAAGCGAGATGTGGCTGACTTCGGCGTCGAGAAGCGCGAGTTCCTTCGCCGCGAGAGCCGCGAGTTGCGCACTGAAGGAACCGGTGCGGAGCGAGCCGCCGAAGACGAGGATGCGTGGCGGGTTCATGCCCTAGTCCGCGCGGTACACCCAGACGCGGGCCGGCGGCAGGTTCTTCCAGATGCGCGGCGAGGACGTGATGCGGTAGCGGCGCGCACGCGAGGGGATCGGCGCGGTCATCGCGTAGGTGAATTGCACATACGGCGCGCCCGCACGCAGCAGGCGGATCGCGGCATTCAAAAGCCGTACGCGCACGGAGAGCGGCCGCGTCATGAGCGGCAGGCAGGAGACGACCGCGGCAATCGGCTCCTTCACCGTGGCTGAGAGCGTATCGGCGAGCGTATAGGCGTCACCTTGAATTACAGTCGCGGCGGGGAAACGGCGGCGCAGCAGCTTGCAGAAATCGGGATTG
>JAICQA010000442.1 GCA_025929595.1 Xanthobacteraceae bacterium | reverse complement strand
CTGAGCGCTGTCGGGGCGGGCAACTCGCCCAATCCCGGCGCATCGGTGAGCGTGCAGGCTCCGTTCGCAGGATGACGGATCGGCCCGCTCAGCTCGTCGCGCAAGGGATTGGCGTTGGCATCGACTTCGAGCCAGCCGTCGCCGCCGGCGGCCGCCAGCAGATGGGCCGAAGCGAGCAGACCGATGCCGCCGCCCAGCCAATGCGGACAGTACCGGATGCCAGCGGCGCGAATTCTGCGCGCAACGCCGAGACAGGCGGTGAAGCCGCCCCACTTCGCAATATCGGGCTGCATCACGCCCAGTGCGCCGGATTCAATCGCCTGGTCGAATTGCGGGTCGCCAAGCAGATTCTCGCCAGCGGCGAGTGGCAGTTTTGAGCGCGCCGAAAGCGCCTGCCACTCCTCCCACGGCCGGTCCGCACGGATCGGCTCTTCGAGCCAGTGCAAGCCGAACGGTTCGAGACGGGGCAGCATCTCCAGCGCGCCATCGAGCGTCCAAGCCTGATTGGCGTCGACCATCAAGCCGGCGTCTTCGCCGAGCGCGTTACGGAGCGCCCGCAGATTGCGGAGATCGCGTTCCGCGCCGAATCCGACCTTCAGCTTGAAGGCGCGGTAGCCCTCGGCCCGCCGGCGAGCAGCGAGGTTCTCGGGCGTATCGGGGTTGAGCCCGCTTGCATAGAGGCCGATCACCGGCGACGTTCCGCCGAACAATTTCCACAGCGGCGTCCGCAGCTTGCGGGCCGCGAGATCCCATAACGCAATGTCGATGCCCGCGATCGCCTGCGCGATGGGACCCGGCTCGCCGGATTGAATCGCGAGCACCGCCGTCGCCCTGGTCAAGTCTTCAAAGGCAACAGCCGGCGACGCAAATGTCTTCCCGAGCAGCCGCGGCGCGAGCGCGCTGTCGATCAAGCGTGCGCGGTGCTCGGCGCCGACGGCCGGGAAATTGCACCAGACCTCGCCCCATCCCGTACTGCCGTCCTCATCCGTCGCACGGACGAACAAAGCCGGCCGGTCATGCATGATTCCGAACGACGTCTGAACCGGCGTTTCGACCGGAAAACGAAAGACGAATGCTTCAATCGACGCGGGTGCGACGGGCGCCGTCGGAAGCTCCGCGTTCACGGCTTAAGATCCATTTCCAGATGAATATAGTCGCCGCGATAGGTCACTTCACCGAGATAAATCACGGTGCCGTCGGGCGCCGTACAGACGCGGCGAACCTCGGCCACCGGCGTATTGACGGCGATGTCGAGATATTCAGCGACTTCCATGTCCGCGCTGCCGATCACCATGGTCTGGCTCGCCCGCGCGATCTTCAGTTTCGGAATCTCCAGCAGCACCGGAATGACGGTCTCCGTGCGGAACCGCTTCGGCGCCTTCTGGAAAATGCGCTGGTCGATATAGATCGAGATCACGCAATAGGCGTCGCCATCGCGCGAATGCACCCGGCGCATGTAGTGATAGCGCGGCGCCGGCCGGCCGTCGGCCGCGCGCAGTTTCGGCATCGCCGAGGATTGCTCGATCAACGTCAGTTGCGGCTTGTCGTGCCGGTACACCGCTGCGAGGTCGCGCAACGTCATGCCGAGCCGGAGCGAAGGCGCGCGCGCAGGCGGCTCGTTCACGAACGTGCCGCGGCCACGCTGCGGCGACACAAGCCCGTCCTTGGCGAGCAGATTGATCGCCTGACGAACGGTGACGCGCGCAACGTCGAACTCGCGCATCAGTTGTTCGATCGTCGGCAATGTTTTCCCCGCAGACCAGATTCCGCGCGCGATCCGCGCACGGAACAGGTCCGCGAGCTGTGCGTACCGAGGGACCGGACTATCGCCGAATGTTTTATGCACGGTGCTTGTGCTAAAAGTTCTAACTATAGTACTATTCCCGG
>JAICQA010000368.1 GCA_025929595.1 Xanthobacteraceae bacterium | reverse complement strand
TCCTGCGCCGCGCGCGTCATCACCACGCGTACCGTCACGCCGCGATCCTTCAGGCGGCGGATCAGCTCGAGACTCTTGTAGGCGGCAATGCCGCCGCCGATCACGAGCAGGACGCGCTTGCTCTCCAATGCCATGGCCTCCGGCCTGTGGGCTAATTATCGAAACTTCACTGTACAATTTAGGGAAGCACAGGCCAAGACGCCAGTGGGCATGTGGTTAGCGAATGTGCGTCAGCCTGGGCGCTTGAAGACGGCGGGTCGAGCGTTGGTTAAGCGATCAAGAATTCCGCTCATTCCGAGCGGATCGAACTACCGCAGCAGCCAGATGCCGAGCAGCACGACAATCACCCACAGCGCGATCGTCGCCCAACGCCATTGCTTCGCCTCGGCACGGCCGATGGCTTCCACCGTTTCCGGCGCGAGCACGAGCCCGTCGCGCGTCTGCTCGTCGAAACGCTCCATCGCGCCGGCCGCGCGCGCCAGCATCGAGGGCGCGCTGCCGAGCAGCTTGCCCAGACCGCCGAGTTCGATCGCCGCCTCCTCGATGCGCCCGACCGGCCCGAGGTGACGCTCGATCCATTCGCGCACCACGGGCTCGGCCGTGGTCCACATATCGAGCTTCGGATCGAGCGAACGCGCCACACCTTCCACGACGACCATGGTCTTTTGCAGCAGGAGCAGTTCGGGCCGCGTGCGCATGTCGAAGAGCGCCGTGACCTCGAACAGCAGCGTCAGCAATTTCGCCATCGAGATTTCGTCCGCCGGCCGGTCGTGGATCGGCTCGCCGATGGCGCGGATCGCCTGCGCGAAGTCCTCGACCGAGTGATGCGACGGAACGTAGCCCGCTTCGAAATGGATCTCGGCCGTTCGCTGCCAGTTCTTGCTGATGAAGCCGTAGAGGATTTCGGCGAGGAAGCGCCGTTCCTTGATGCCGAGGCGGCCCATGATGCCGCAATCGACGGCGACGAGCCGGCCGTCCGGGTCGACGAACACATTGCCCGGATGCAGGTCGGCATGAAAGAAGCCGTCGCCGATAGCCTGGCGCAGGAAGGTCTGGATCAGAACGCGCCCGAGCCGCACAAGATCGAAGCCGGCCGCCTCAAGCCGCGCGCGGTCATTGAGCGGAATGCCGCCGACCCATTCGGTGGTGAGCACGCGCCGCGCCGTGCGCTCCCAGTCGGTCTTCGGCACCCGGAAATCGGGGTCGTCTTTGGTGTTCTCAGCCAATTCCGAATAGGCGGCGGCCTCCAGCCGCAAATCGGTTTCCATCGTGACGGAGCGCGCCAGCGTATCGACCGTCGCGACGAGGCGCAGGCGGCGCGCTTCCGCCGATTGCCGCTCCGCGAGCCGCGCGACGTAGAAGAAAGAGGCGAGGTCGCGCTGGAAGCGATGCTCGATCCCGGGCCTGAGCACCTTGACCGCGACGTCGCGCGCGCCACCCGGCGTGGTGATCTTCGCGCGATGCACCTGCGCGATCGAAGCGGCGGCGACCGGCGGGCCGAATTCGGTAAAAAGCTCGCCGACTGTTTTGCCGAAAGAGTCGCGGATGACGGCTTCGGCCTGCGCCTGCGGGAAGGGCGCCATCTTGTCTTGCAGCGCCTCGAGGTCGGCCGCGATCACCGCGCCCACGACATCGGGACGTGTGGCGAGAAACTGTCCGAGTTTCACATAGGGCGGTCCGAGCCGCGTGAGTGCCGTGGCTAACCGCGACACGCCCGAGCCCGCGTTCCTGCGCTCGATCATGCGCCCGAAGCGCACCAGCGCGCGCGGTCCCGGCGGCAGCGCGTCTTCTTCGACAAGGGCGAGGACGCCCTCGCGCGCCAGCACGAAGCCGGCGCGGCCGAGGCGCGAGAGATGGACGATCGAGGAGATCACGTGCGCCTCAGAGCCGCCAGCCGGAATGAATGGCGACGATGCCGCCCGAAAGCGGCGTGGCCTCGACGCGCGAGAAGCCCGCGTCGCGGATCATGCCGGCGAAAGCCTCGCGGCTCGGGAATTTGCGGATCGACTCCACGAGGTAGCGGTAGGACTCTGCGTCGCCGGTCACCGCGCGGCCGAGCTGCGGAATCACGCGGAAGGAGTAGGCCTCATAAAGCTCTTCCAACGCCGGGACGTCGACCTGCGAGAACTCAAGGCAGAGGAAACGCCCGCCGGTCTTCAGCACGCGATGCATTTCGCCGAGCGCCAAAGGAATGCGCGGCACGTTGCGGATTCCGAAGGCGATGCTGACGGCATCGAATTGCCGGTCGGGGAAGGGCAGCGCTTCGGCGTTGGCCTCGGTGAACTCGACCTGGCCCGCAAAGAATTCCTCGTCCGCCCGTTCGCGCCCGACCGCCAGCATGTCGGCATTGATGTCGCAGACGGTGGCATGCGCGCCCGTGCCGCCGGCTTTCAGGGCGCGGAAGGAAATGTCGCCCGTGCCGCCCGCTACATCGAGAAGCTTCCACGGCCGGTCGCTTTTCGGAGGCCGGAGTTTGGAGACCAGCGCGTCCTTCCACGCCCGGTGCATGCCGCCCGACATCAGGTCGTTCATCAGGTCGTAGCGCCGCGCCACCGAGTGGAACACGCCGTCCACCATCCGCTGCTTGTCGTCGAGCGGCACGTCCTGGAAGCCGAAATGGGTATGCTGGGCCATGGCTCGGACCATAGCGCGCGGGCCTAAGCGGCGCTATGACCGCGCCTGATCGAGCTTGCGAGAGAGTGAATGCCTGAACTGCCCGAGGTTGAGACGGTTCGCCGGGGCCTTGCGCCCGTCATGGAGGGCGCGCGCTTCCGGAAAGTGGAGGCGCGGCGCCCC
>JAICQA010000129.1 GCA_025929595.1 Xanthobacteraceae bacterium | reverse complement strand
AGGAGCCAATGTCAGAATTCGTGATCCAGCCGCACTTCCGGCTGCAGGAATGGATCGCCCACGAGAAGGGCTACTTCACCGATGAAGGTCTCGACTACATTTTCAACGAGGAAGTGAAATAGACCGATGGCAAGGTTCACGACAAGGGCTTCAAGCAGGGCGCCTATCAGTCGTTCGAGTCCGGCCGCAAGTCGGATGTAAGCTGCGCCTGCCATTGGACGGTCGGCGTCGCCGCCTCCAAGAAGCACGGCAAGCTCTATCCGAAGGTCTATTCGGTGGCGCCGACCGGAATCTTCGTGCCGGCGGACTCGCCGATCAAGACGCCGGCCGACCTCGCGGGCGTGCCGATCGCGGTCGGCTACCAGTCGGGCAGCCACTACGCGACCATTCAGGCGCTCGAACAGTATATGCCGGCCGACAAGATCAACCTCGATTTCGGCGACGGCATGCTGTTCAAGCGGATGGAGAACCTGATCGAGGGCAGGTCGAAGGCGTCGACGCTCTTCAGCGGCCCGTATTATTTCGCGGAGCAGCTCGGCTTCCGAAAGATCTGCGATGCGACTTTCATGATCGCCACCATGATCACAGGTGACCCGGACCCGCAGGACCTGCGGAAATTCTTCGCCGCGCTGAAGCGCGCACAGCGGGATCTCGACCTGCGACCCGACAAATATACGCACTATTTCAAGAACGAATTCCCCGAGCGTTTCCATTCGATGATGGATACCCGCCGTTGGGGGCCGGGCGAGCGCATCGTATTCGAGCCCTACACGAAGGAAGTCTTCGACGAGACCTTCGAGTGGATCGAATCGCACGGGATTTTCCCGGACAACGATCTCGGCTCGCGCGTCTATGAAGAGTCGGTGATGCCGGCCTGACGGCTGCACTCCGGAAATGATCGAGCCGCCGCGGCGTGCCGCGGCGGCTTTTTTTGTTGGCGACAGGTCAGACCGAACGAGCGATGCTGAGTCCCATATAACGGTCGAGCGTCGCCTTGTCCCTGGCGAGATCGGCGGACGCCGCGCGATGCACGATCTGCCCGCGCTCGAGCAGAATCGCCCGCCGCGTCATTTTCAGCGCCAGCTCGGCGTGCTGCTCAACGATGACGACGGCCATCTTGTCGTCGCTCATCATGTGCGCGATCGCACGAGCGACCTCTTCCACGATGATCGGCGCAAGGCCTTCCATCGGCTCGTCGAGCAGCAACAAGGATGGATTGGTCATCAGCGCGCGGGCGAGTGCCAGCATCTGCTGCTCGCCGCCCGACAACTGGTTCCCTTTGGAATTCTTCCGTTCGGCGAGACGCGGAAACAGTTCATGGACCGCTTTCAGGTCCCATCGGCCCGGCTTTGAAGCGACGGTCAGATTCTCTTCCACGGTGAGCGACGGGAAAATTTCGCGCTCCTGCGCAACCCAGCCGATCCCCGCGCGGGCGCGGCGGTGCGGCTGCCAGCCCGTGATGTCCCGGCCCTTGAAGCTGACGGCACCACGCCGCACAGCTGTGTAGCCCATGATCGTGAGGAGAAGCGTCGACTTGCCGACGCCGTTGCGGCCAAGCACGGCAAGGCTGCCCTGCTCCGGCACTTCGAGGTCGATATTGTCGAGGACAACGGCGTCGCCGTAACCGGCGCGCAGATCGCGGATCGCGAGGAGCGGCTCAGCCATGGTTCGCTCCGCCGAGATAGACCTCGCGTACACGCGGATCGGATGCAATCTCCTGCGGCGTACCCTCGAGCAAAATGCCGCCGCTGACCATGACGATGATGCGGCTGGCGAAGCGGAACACAACATCCATGTCATGCTCGATAAAGAGAATCGTGATGTCGTCGGAGAGACCGGCGATCGCGGCAAACAAACCTTCGCTTTCTTCCTTCGGGACGCCGGCAGCGGGCTCGTCGAGCAAAAGCACGTGCGGCCTGGTCGCGAGCGAGAGGGCGATCTCCAGCAGGCGCTGCTGTCCGTAAGCCAGTTCGCGGGTCGTGCGGTAGGCGTGATCGCCGAGCGAGAGCGACTTCAAAATGCCGTAGGCTTCGTCGGCGGCCTCGCCATAGGACGGCAACTGTCGCCACCAGACCGGCGCATCGCCGCGCCGCTCCAGTACCGCGAGTGTGACGGATTCGAGCGCCGAGAGATCCGGGAAAAGCGAGTTGATCTGGAACGTGCGCACGAGGCCGCGCTTCACACGCGCCTGCGGCTCGAGCTTTGTGATGTCCTCTTCGCCCAGCATGATCGAGCCGGTGTCGGGCCGCAGCATACCGGTCATCAGGTTGATGAGCGTTGTCTTGCCGGCGCCGTTCGGGCCGATCAGCGCGTAGCGAACGCCGCGCGGCAGCGCGATTTCAATGTCGCGTGCGACCACGAGTTGACCGAAGCTCTTATTGAGCTTGTGCGTGGAAAGAACCGGCGTCGTCATGACGGATTCTTCCGAAAGCGCGCCGTGAGCCGCGCCAGCCCCCCCAGGATGCCGCCCGGCAAAAACATGACCACGGCGACGAGCAGGACGCCCATCGGAAAATACCAAAACTGCGGGTTGATGCCGGAAAATTGGTCGCGCGCCACCATGAAGATAATCGCGCCCAGAATGCCACCATAGAGATGGCCGGCACCGCCAAGGACAAGCATCACGACGACGTCGGCAGAGCGCTGGAAGTCGATCGAGCCGAGCGAAACGGTCTCGGTGGTCTGCGCGAGCAGGCCGCCCGCGAGACCCGCAATTGCCGTCGAGATCGTATAGATCTTGCGAATATGCGCGCGGCTGTCGGCACCAATCGCCGGCATGCGCGTCGAGTTCTCGCGAATGCCGCGCAGCGCCAGGCCGAAGGGCGAGTTGATCAGCCGGCGCGACAGCACGAATACAATAAAGAGGACGGCCAGCGCGTAGCTATAGGCCGTGTAGCCCCACAAATCGAAGTTGAAGTAGTTGAAGATCGGCCACAGCCGCACGCCTTGCAGGCCGTCGGAGCCGCCAGTCAGCCAGTGCGCCGCGTTGGCGATCTCGTGGACGAGAAAGCCGATGCCGAGCGTCATCATGATCAGCGTGAGATGCTTGAAGCGCGCGACGATAAAGCTCGTCGCAAATCCGACGAGCCCCGCGCAGAGGCCCGCGAACACCAAGCCGGTGATCGGCTCGCCCCAGACATATTTCGAGAATATTCCGGCTGCATAAGCACCGATGCCGAAAAAGGCGGCGTGCCCAAGCGATACGATGCCTGCGTAGCCGAGAATCAGGTCAAGCGAGAGCGCGAACAGGGCCGTAATCGCGATCTGATTCGCCAGCGATAAGTACGTTGGGAACAGCACGAAGGGCAGAAAGGCAGCGAGCCAGAACGCGATTTCAAGCGGCGACCAGCGCGCCTGCGCCTGAAGATAGCCATGGGGCGTAACCGCGGACGCGACGACCGAATTCATCTCAGCGCTTCCCGAACAGGCCCTGCGGCCGCCACATCAACAGGACGATCATCACGAGATAGATGAGAAAGGCACCCAGCTCGGGCACATAGTATTTTCCGGCAACGTCGCTGATGCCGATGAGGGCAGCCGCCACGAACGAGCCCCAGATCGAACCGAGGCCTCCGACAGACACGACGATCAATACATAGACGAGATAGAGAAACGCAAAAGACGGATCGAGGCCGACAATCTCGATCGCGAGCGCGCCGCCGAGACCGGCGAGGCCGCTGCCAAGCGCGAAGGTGATTGCGAAGGTCGCATCGACGTTGATACCGAGCCCGCGGGCCATGCGCTGGTTATCGACCGCCGCACGCACCTTGGCGCCGAAGCGCGTGTATTCGAGCGTCAGCACGAGCAAAGCGGCGACCAGCAGTCCGATAATGACGAGAAACGCCCGGTAAATGCCGATCGTAATGCCCGCGACATAGATCGAGCCGCGCAGGAACGAGGGCGTCTGGATCGGCTGCTGGAGCGTTCCGAAAATGTAGGCGGCCATCGCCACCGAAATGAAGGCGAGGCCGATCGTCAGCAGCACATGATCGAGTTCACCGGCCTGATAGAGCCGCCGGTAAAGGACGCGTTCGAGCACCACGCTCACCGCCGCCGCCGCGACGAAGGCCATCGGGATGGCCGCAAAAAACGGCCATCCCAGGACATTCATGAGCGTAACGGTGACGTAGCCGCCGAGCATGGCGAAGGCGCAGTGCGCCAGGTTGACGAAATTCATCATACCCAGCGTCACTGACAGCCCGACGGACAGCAGGAACAACAGCATCCCGTAGGCAAAGCCATCGAACAGGACGCCGATCAGCGGCCCCATACTGTTCCACCCCTACCCGGCCCGTTCGACGCGACTTACTTCTTCGCGCCGTGCGTCGGGTCCTTGACGTTCTCGAACTTGTCGAAGACCACGTTGCGGAATCCGTCGCCGACCTTCTGGACGCGGCGGATGTAAACGGTCTGCACAACGTCGCGCGTCGCGGGATCGATCGACATCGGACCGCGCGGGCTGTCCCACTTCATGCCTTTTGAAGCCGCGATGAGCGCCGCGCCGTCGGTCTTGCCGCCGGTCTTCTTGAGCGCTTCATAGATCAGGTGCATGCCATCATAGCCGCCGACCGAGAAGAAGTCCGGATTGCGCTTGAACTCGGCATTGAAGGCCTTGACGAATTCCTTGTTGAGCTTGTTGTCGAGATTGTAATCGTAGTGCCAGGCGGTGACGATCCCCACCGACGCGGCGCCCATGCTCTTCAGCGCGGTTTCATCGACCACCTCGCCGGTGCCGATGATCTTGACCTTGTTCGGATCGACGCCGCGTTCGGCGAATGCCTTGCCGAGCGCCGCCGGTTGCGCGCCGCCGGGCACGAAGACGAAGATCGATTCCGGATTGAGGTCCTTGGCGCGCTGCACGAAGGCCGAGAAGTCCGGGTTCGCGAGCGGCATGCGGACGGAGCCGACGATCTCGCCGCCGCCCGCCTTGAACGCCGCCTGGAAGGCGCGCTCTGCGTCATGGCCGGGGCCGAAGTCCGAGACCATCGTGTAGGCTTTCTTGATGCCGTTCTTCGCGGCCCAGGTGCCGGCCGTGTTGCCGATCATCGGGAGCGTCACAGAGGTACGCGCCGAGAAGTCGGACTTCGTCACAATGATCGACGTGGCGGCGTTCATGATGACCATGAACTTTTTCGCTTCGGCGGACACGTCGGAGGCAGCGAGCGCCTCGGGCGTCAGCGTGAAACCGGAGAGAATGTCGACCTTGTCGCGCACGACAAGTTCCTGGGCGAGGCGCTTGGCGACGTCCGGGTTCGGGCCGCCGGTGTCCTTGCGGATCAGCTCGATCTTCTTGCCGGCGACGGTGTCGCCTTTCTGCTTCATGTAAAGCTTGATGCCGTTGTCGATCTGCGCCGCGGTGTCGGCGAACTGGCCCGAATAGGCCATGATCAGACCGATCTTGATTGTGTTCTGCGCGTTCGCCGCGGTTGCGACGAGCAGCGCGGCAGTCAGGCCGACTGCGCCAAGTAACGCCTTTCGCATTTGCTTTCCTCCCACGGTGTCAGGATTGTTAAGCCGGGTCAGCGTCCCGGAAAATTGGCGCGAGATTAGTCCCGAAGCCCCTGGAACGTCAATTTCCACGGCACTTTACGCGAATTGTTGGTTATCCAACGGCCTCGATCGTCCCACGCATGTAGCCGATGGCGCGGGCCGCGCAGGTGGGACCGTCGGGCTCGTAGATGAACGGCTCGACGGCGGCGATGCCGGCATAGTTCGCGGCCCTCAGAGCGGCAACGATGGGGGCGAATTTCATCTCGCCGTCGCCGGGTCCGCGACGATTTGCGTCATTCAGGTGGATGTGACGGATCGTACCGCTCGGCATCCACTGCTGTATCAGTTCAGGTACCGATTGCGCTTCGCTGCGTCCGGCGGCGGAGCAGTCGATCATGGTCTGCAGACCGGGGTTGCCGATCTCTCGGACGATCTTCACGGCCTCGGCAACGGAGTTAACGAAGGCGGTGTGATCCTTCGCGAGCGGCTCCAACAAATATGTCACCCCAGCGGCGCGCGCGGCTTCCCCCGCGGCGGCAAAATATTCGATGCCGCGCTTGTAGCTGTCGGCTTCGTCGCCCGCATCGAGCTGCCGCTGCACAGGCGAGCCGTGGATCATGAGGTTGCCTCCAAGATCGGCACACAACTGTACGAGGCCGCGCATGACTTCGAACGTCTTCTGACGGACGGCGGGATCTTTCGCGGTGATCGACAGCCCTTGCGGCGCGACCATCAGATAATGAAGACCGGTAATGGGGATGCCGGCATTCTTCGCGATCTTCGCTATTTCCTTGCGGCGAGCGGCGGGTAGAACGTGCGGCTCATCGCTCAAGGTGACGGGCGCAATCTCGACGCCGTCATAACCGAGCTTCGCCATCACGTTGCATTGCTTCTCGAACGGAAGCTCCGCGATCACTTCATTGCAGAGAGAGATTTTCATGGGCGGCTCCGAACGCTTAGAAGCGTTTCAGAGCGAGCGAAGTCAATGAAAATTTCGACCCTTGGGCCAAGGCAACTTTGCGTGACAGGGGTCGAGTTTTGGCGGGTGTGCTGCGCGGAGCTTGCCGCGGCGCGCGGGCTTGTGGGCGCTGCCGGGCGCGGCCTGCACGAGATCGGCGGCATGGTCCATTTTATCGGCGATCTGCTGTACGAAATGCTGACGGCGGGCGCCGCGCGCGCGAATATCCTCGCGCTCGTCGCCGTGCTTGACGTGGTCGGCGCGCGACAGCGTTTCAGGCGCAGGGCCTTCGCCGAGACGGGAGAGCAGGCCGGTAGCGTCGACGATTTCATCGGCGACAATATGGACGACGTTCGATTCGTTCTGCACCGTTCCCTTGACCAGCAGCAGCCGCCCGCCGAGCACCTCGGGACGATACCGCTCGAAAGTCGCCGGCCAGACGATCGCGTTGGCAATACCGGTTTCATCTTCCAGCGTGAGAAAGATGACGCCGTTGGCCGAACCGGGCCGCTGGCGGATGAGCACGAGCCCGCCGACGGTCCCCCGCTGACCCGTAGAGAGATTGCGCAACCTTTCGTTCCTAGAAACGCCGAGGCGATCAAGCTCGCTGCGCACGAATTCAATCGGGTGCTGGCGCAGCGAGAGGCGCAGGATGCGGTAATCCTCGACGACTTCCTGGCCGGGCGGCATCGGCGGCAACGAAACATCCGGCTCTCGTGCTTGCGGCGAAGGTTCGGCAAGCGCGAGCAGCGGCAGGTCGTCCTTGTCGCCGGTGCGGCGCAATGCCTGACAGGCCCAGAGCGCCTCGCGGCGCGAGAGACCGAGCGAGCCGAAAGCGTCGGCTTCAGCGAGACGCGTGAGCGTCGCCGGATCGAGACCGGTGCGCAGCCACAGATCGCGGATGGAGTCGTAGCCATCGCCGCGGTGCCGCTCGATCAACTCCGCGTCGTCCTCGCTCATGCCCTTGATCTCGCGCAGGCCGAGCCGAAGTGCGTGCGTGCTGCGGATATCGTCACGCATTTCTTCATGAAGCGGATGCAGATGTTCGGCCGCGCGCGAGCCAGGCTCAAGCGTCGCGTCATAGTT
>JAICQA010000191.1 GCA_025929595.1 Xanthobacteraceae bacterium | reverse complement strand
GTGAGGTCAAGCTGGTCGCGGGCCATGCGCGCGGGCGCTCCGGAGGGTCTGCGGGGGTAACCGGGGCGGCGACCATACACAAGCCCCGGCGGCGCGGCCAAGCGCCCTCGCCCGTCCCGCTCTCTACGCGAGCGTCGCTTCCGCGAGCCACCCGGTGACTGCCTTCAGCGCTTCGCTGCGGCTGCCGGTGCGGTGCTCCGCTTCGCGATAAACGGCGATCTGCGTGTCGGCACTGGTGCCGCGCTTCAGAATCGACGCGGCGGACGCAACCTCGGCCTCGCAGCCGATGGCGCGCGCGTCGTCACGGATGCGCTCGATCACCTGATCGGAAAACTCAACCACCGTGACAGCGCGGCGTGTCTTGCGGTCGACGAAGCTGCCGTGAATGCCGTATCGCTGTGCGCGCCACTTGTTCTCGACCGCAATGGCCGCATCGACGACGTTGAGCTCCGCGTTGACGCCGGGATTCTGAACGAGATGGCGTGCCAGGGCGCGGTAGATCGAGGCGATGGCGATCGCGTCCTCGACATGCGTGCAGGAATCCGGCGCACGCAATTCAAGCGTCGGGTGCCGCTTCGACGGCCGCAACGCCCACCAGACGTAAGTCTCGTCGGGGATCACGCGCGCCTCGACGAGCGTGTTGATGTAATCCTCGTAGTCCTGCTTGTCGCGGAACAACGGCGGCATGCCGGTGCGCGGCAGCTCGTCATAGGCTGCCAGCCGGTAGCCCATAAGACCGGTACGGCGGCCGCGCCAGAACGGCGACGAGGTCGCGAGCGCAATGAGGACGGGCACGAACGGGGTCATACGGCGCATGACATCGACGCGCATGCCGGGATCGGGCAGCTCGACATGTACATGCAGGCCGCACAGCAGATTGCGCTCGCCGATCATCTGCAGGTCGTGCATCACGCCGTCGTAGCGTTGCGCCGGAGTCTGCACCGTGTCGGACCAGGTGGCGGCTGGATGCGTGCCCGATGCGAAGAACGAGTAGCCGTTCTCGGCGGCGATCTCGCCAACAGTGCGGCGGGCGTTGCGCAACTCTGCGCGCGTACGTTCGATGGAGACCGACGGCTGGGTCATCACTTCGATCTGGGTCTGGAGCATCTCGCGCGTCACGGTCGGGCCGAGGTTACGCTTCAACGCCATCACGAAGGCGGAGCGCATCTTGCGGAGCACGGCTTTGCTCTCGCCGTCGACGACGAAGTATTCCTCCTCGATCCCGAACTGGTATTCGCCTGCCATCAAGGATTTCCTCGCCGCGCAGTGCCGAGAATCGAAGCAACGTGAAATGTGCTGAACGGACGAAAGCCGGGCTAATCCCGACGAAAGTGAGGCGCTGTAAAGCTCCGGATAACGCCGGAGCCCGGCTGAAAGTTTCCATGCGAGCAGCGCAAGGTAAAGCGCTCATTCGGCTGCCGTGTGCAGCGCGTTCGTCGAGCTTGATTTTTCAGGTTCGCCGAGCCTGGCGCCAGTCGCCCCGCACCGCCTGAACAAGCGCGAGCGCGGCCACTGCGGCCGTGTCGGCGCGCAAGATGCGTGGACCGAGCGAAAGACGAATGACTCGATTGCGGGCAATGAGCGCGCGGCGCTCCGCTTCTTCGAATCCGCCTTCCGGTCCAAGCAGCAAGACAAGCGGTGTGTCTGGCGCAGCCCGCAACGCTTCGACCGGATCGGCGATCTCCGCTGCTTCATCGCAGAAGATTAGGGTGGCGTCCGGCGGGAGCGCCATGAGCCAGCGTTCGAAGGGCTGCGGTTCGTGCACGGGCGGGATCGACAGCACGCCGCATTGCTCCGCGGCTTCGATCACGTTCGCGCGCATGCGTTCCAAATTGACGCGCGCGACCTGCGTGTGCCGTGTGATGACGGGCGTGAGCGACGCTGCGCCCATCTCGACCGCTTTCTGCACCATGTAGTCGAGACGCGCGTGTTTGAGCGGCGCGAAGGCGTAAGCAAGCTCTCCTGGAGCGGTTTGCGCACGCGTCTGCGATTGGACGGACAGCGAGACGGCGCGGCGGCCGGCATCCTGCAGCGCCGTGCGCCACTCGCCGTCGCGGCCATTGAACACCAGAACCGGCGCTCCCGCAGACAGGCGCAGGACATTGCGGACGTAATTGGCCTGGTCGCGCCCGAGCGGAATCTCGGCGCCGGCCTTCAAATCGGCGTCAAGAAAGAGCCTTTGGGTGCGGAAATCGGGCCTTGCCATGGGTTTTACCCTGCGCTGGAAAGGGGCCGCCGCGATCTTGCCCGATCCGTGCGGCTTTTGTTACGCCTACGTCCCGGAGACGCATACCCCATGAACGGCCGTCACGTCCTCATCCTGGTTCTTGCGATGCTCGCTTTCGCGGGCGCGCGGCACGTATCCGCGCAGCAGCCCGATCCGTTCGAGCGCGCGAAGTGCCAGGACGACTTCACCTCGATGCGCGGCGAGGTCGAGAAATATGGCAAGGCGCTGCAAGACGCCGGCAAGCGCAAAGCGCAGGCGCCGGAAGTTTGCGGCCGTCTGAAAAATTACGTCAGCGCCGAGTCGCGTATGATCAAATACATGAAGGACCGGCAGCAGGCGTGCTCTTTTCCGGACGAGCTGATCAAGCGCGCGCAGGAAGGCCACACGAAAGCAGTCGAGATGCGGACCAAGGTTTGTCAGGTCGCAGCCGGTCCGCCGGCCGCCGCTCCTCCGCCGCCGAGCCAGGGATTGTCCGGCGCGCTCGGCGGGTCAAATGTCGGCGGTCCGCCGGCCGGCACCGCGGGCGGCAGCGGCGTCTTCGACACGCTGACCGGCAACGTGCTGCGGCAGTGATGACCGACGGCGCTCGGGCACACGCTCCGGTCGCCGACTCCACGGGCAACTGGGTCGACCGCAGCGCGCCGCTCTGGGCGGTGCCCTATCTGCGTCTGATGCGCGCCGACCGGCCGATCGGCTCATGGCTGCTATTGCTGCCGTGCTGGTGGGCGACCGCGCTCGGCGCCATCGCGGCGAACGCGCCCGGACCCGATCTTTATCTGCTGATCCTGTTCGGCGTCGGCGCCGTCATCATGCGCGGCGCGGGCTGCGCCTGGAACGACATTATCGACCGCGACGTCGACGCGAGAGTGGCGCGTACGCGCTCGCGGCCGATCCCGTCGGGTCAGGTGACGGTGAAGCAGGCGCTGATCTTCGCCATCGCGCTTTCGCTGGTCGGTTTCATCATTCTTCTGCAATTCAATGCGTATGCGATCGGCACCGGAATTGCGTCGCTGATCGTGGTCGCGCTCTATCCGTTCGCGAAGCGGGTGACGAACTGGCCGCAATTCGTGCTCGGCCTCGCCTTCTCGTGGGGCGCGCTTATGGGATGGGCGGCCGTGTTCGGCAGCCTCGACTTTCCGGCGTTCGTTCTCTACGCCGGTGCGATCCTGTGGGTGATCGGCTACGACACGATTTATGCGCATCAGGATCGCGACGACGACGCGGCTGTGGGCGTGCGCTCCACGGCGCGGCTATTCGGCGTCGAGACGCGCACGGCGCTGATGATCCTGTATGGCGGCGCGGTCGCGCTGATCACCGTCGCCATCGAACTCGTGGGCGGCGGATTAATCGCGCTACTGGGCGTGTTTGGCTTCGGCCTGCATCTGGTCTGGCAGATCCGCACGCTCGAAGTGAACGATCCGGCGCGTTGCCTGATGCAGTTCCGCTCCAATCGCGACGCAGGGTTGATCCTGTTCGCGGGCCTCGCCTTCGATTCGATGATTTAGTCGCGCGCGATGATCTCGCGCTCGCCGGCGTGCGACGGCATGTCGGCAATGTCGCGCGTAACAACACGTCTGCGCAACATTTTTGGACGGCGGACGCGAAGTGCCGTGCGGCGTACCCGGCGCGGGATCATTTCATTCACCGGCAGCAACCCGAGCGTCGCAAACGGCTCGCGAAACGAGCCGTCAATTTCGGCCACCAGCAGCTTCTTGCGCAGAATGTTGGCCCAGAGTTGCCAGTCGGCGATCAGGTGATCGGTTTCGCACGCGACATGCAGCGGCACGCTCAGTGCGGCGTCGCGATGTTCAAGGACGATGGCCACCGCGTCGGGGGTGTCGCCGCTCGCGGGCAATAGCCGCATGGCGACGCCGAGAAAATTTGAAAGCGGCAGATTGAGCCGCATGAGGACGCCGCGCACCGAACGCGTCAACAATACGCGCTCGCGGTCGAGTTCGATCAACCGCGTGCGGCCGTCGGCCGAGCGATCTTCCGCTGCAAAGCGCACGGGCAGGCTGCGCGGGTCGAGCCGCCATGCGCGGCCCGACCCGGCGGGCAGGCTTTCGCCTGCCGCGATCTGACGCCTCAAACTCGACTCCCCCGCCGGAATCTTTTTCCGTCCCGGCTTGCGGAGATCATGGCAGAAAATCCGCAGAGACCGCTTAAAGGGGCTGGTTAAGCGCGCGTCACCGGAAAGCTGCGAAAGTTTTAATCGCGGTGGCGCCACAGCACGACGAGGCGCAAAGCACCGCACATTCACGCTTGCAGGAACGCGCGCGGAGCCCTAGACGGCAGCCATGTCCGCCGGCGACAAGCTCCCGTTAGCCAAGAATCGTTCCGATGAGATCACAGCTGAAGACGCCGTGCGCGTGCTCGGCGACGCGGCGGTCGCCGCAGGACGCCTCGCGCGCGGCATGCGCGCGAAGGGCTTGAAGACCTGGATCAAGGGCAAGGAATCGCCGGTGAGCGACGCCGATATCGCGGCCGATGCGCTCTTGCGCGAGCGGCTGACGGCGGCCGCGCCACACTATGAATGGCTGTCCGAAGAATCGGCGGAGATCGAAGGCAAGCCGTCGCATCGGCGGCGCTGGGTCGTCGATCCGATCGACGGCACACGCGCCTTCATCAAGGGACAATCCGACTGGTCCGTGTCCGTCGCCTTGATCGAGGACGGACGGCCAATCGCGGCCGCGCTGTTCGTGCCCGAGACCGAGGAACTTTTCACCGCCGTTGCGGGCAAAGGCGCGGCGAAGAACGACACAAAAATTCACGTTTCGCATCGAAGCGCGCTTGAGGGCGCGCGAATCGCAGGCCCGGCGTTCATGTTGCAAAAACTCGAAGGACGGCGGCTGCGGTTCGAAAGCGTGCCGCGCATTCATTCGCTGGCGCTCCGTTTCGTACGGGCGGCGACCGGCGAAATCGACCTCGCGATTTCCAGCCGGAACAGCCGCGACTGGGACCTTGCGGCGGCGGACCTCATTCTGCACCAGGCCGGCGGGACGCTTACCGACGCAGATGGCGTGAATATCGTCTATGGTCACCCCGGCGCACAGCACCCGCCGCTTCTGGCATGCGGTCTTGGGCTGCACCCGGCCGCTCTTGCGGTCGCCGGCAAGATTTTTGCAGATACCGCCGCATAGCAGCGATCCAGTTCCGAACGACTCAGGTGGTACCATCATGAACCAGCCGGCCGGCAAAGCAGCGCAAAAACAGCTTCCGCATCTCGTCTTCGGGGGCGAACTTGTCAGCCTCGACAGCACGCAGTTCCGCGATCTCGAAAAACTGGATATTGTCGGGATCTATCCCAATTACGCGACTGCCCACGCCGCCTGGAAGGCGAAGGCGCAACAAACGGTCGACAACG
>JAICQA010000090.1 GCA_025929595.1 Xanthobacteraceae bacterium | reverse complement strand
GGTCACAAGCTCTACGGGCCGTCAGGCATCGGCGTGCTCTACGCGAAGAAGAAATGGCTGGATGAGCTGCCGCCGTTTCTCGGTGGCGGCGAGATGATCAGTGAGGTGAGCGAGGCGACCGTCACTTACGGCGACACGCCGCACAAGTTCGAGGCCGGCACCCCGCCGATTGTTCCCGCGATCGGCCTCGCGGCGGCGATCGATTATGTGCGCTCGATCGGCAAGGCGCGCATCCGCGCGCACGAGGATGAGCTCCTGAAGCTCGCCACCGATCGCCTGTCGCGCATCAACAGCCTGCGCATTCTGGGCCAGGCCAGGGAGAAGGGCGCGATCCTCTCCTTCGAAATGAAGGGTGCGCACGCCCACGACATTGCGACGGTCATCGACCGCTCAGGCGTGGCCGTGCGGGCCGGGACGCACTGTGCTTTGCCGCTCTTGAACCGATTTGGAACCACCGCCACATGCAGGGCATCGTTTGCCCTGTATAATACGCCGCAGGAGATCGATACCCTTGCCGAGGCGCTCCTGAAAGCGCAGGACCTGTTCGCATGACCGACCAGAAGACCGAAACCGCCCCCGAGGCGCCGAACACTCCGGCGATCCAGTCCGCGATTCCGGGCGAGGAACTTGCGCGTCTGACCGACGACATCGTCGCGGGCCTGAAGTCTGTTTACGACCCCGAAATCCCGGTCGACATTTATGAGCTTGGCCTCATCTACAAGGTCGACATCGCCGACGACCGCGCCGTCACTGTCGACATGACGCTGACCTCGCCGAACTGCCCGGCCGCGGTCGAACTCCCCGGCATGGTCGAGAACGCCGTCGGCTCGGTGCAGGGCGTGGGGCCGGTGAAGGTCAATGTCACCTTCGACCCGCCCTGGGACCAGAGCCGCATGTCCGAAGAGGCACGCCTTGCCCTCAATCTCTGGTGACCCCATCTATATTGGGTAACCATCTTCCGGTAAGATGACGCTTATGAACATCCAGCGCCCCAACCCAGCGATTCTCTCCATCACCGACGCCGCTGCCACGCGGGTGCGCGAGATTGTCGCCGGCGCGGGCAAGCCCGTTGCGGGCGTCCGTCTTGGCATCAAGAAGGGCGGTTGCGCCGGTATGACCTACACGATGGATATCGCCGAAGGCGTCAACAAGGGCGACGACGTGGTGGATCTGGGCGAGGGCGTCCGCGTGCTCGTCGATCCCGCGGCCGTGCTGTTTCTGCTCGGTACCGAGATGGACTTCACGGTTGACAAGCTCTCAGCGCGCTTTGTCTTCCGCAATCCGAACGAGACCTCGGCCTGCGGCTGCGGGGAGTCCGTGACGCTCGCGCCCGCGAAGTCCGAGTCCGCCGAAAGCCGCGCCTGAGCCCCCGTGGCGGGCATCGACTCCGAACGTATCTCCGAATTGTTCTCCGGGTTTGGCCGAGTCTCGGTACGCCGCATGTTCGGCGGCGCCGGGATTTTTGCCGACGGCCTGATGATCGGTCTCGTTTCGAACGGCGATATCTTCTTGAAGGCCGATGACGAAACCTCCCCCGCCTTCGAGCGCGAAGGCCAGAAGCCTTTCACCTACGGCGCAAAGCGCAGGCGCGTGGTGATGTCGTTTTGGCGGATGCCGGAACGCCTGCTCGACGATCCGGACGAACTGGCTCAATGGGCGAGGGCGGCGCTCGGTGCGGCGCGGCGAGCGGCGGCAAAGAAGTCGGTGTTGAAGCGGAAGCGGCCGTCGCCGATGACCAAGAATATCAAACGGCGGAAAGCCAGGCGCTGATCAGGCGACGCGGACCTCGAGATCCGTCTCAGAATCGTCGAGGGCAGTCTCGGCTACGACGCAGTTGCGTCCGCCGTGCTTGGCCGCATAGAGGCAGGCGTCGGCGCGCTCAAGAAGCGCGGCAACCGTGTCGCCCTTGCGCCAGGTGGCGACGCCGAGCGAGATCGTGACCCGGCCAAGCGTTTCGCCGGTCGAACGGCGCATCAGTTCCTTGCCCATCACTGCGCGGCGGATGTTGTCGGCGACCGTCACGGCCGCCATCAGCGCGGTACGCGGCAGCAGCACGACGAATTCTTCGCCGCCATAGCGGGCAGCCACGTCCTGGCCCTTGACGTTCTGCTTGAGCGCGATCGCGACAAGCCGCAGCACCTGGTCGCCGGTGAGGTGGCCGTAGGTGTCGTTGAATTTCTTGAAGTGATCGATGTCCGTCAGAATGACCGACAACGGTGCGCCCGACTTCTCGGTCTCCTCGAGCAGGGCCTTGATCGAATCCTCGAAGAACTTGCGATTGGCGAGCGTCGTCAGGGGATCGGTCAGCGATTCCGTGCGCACCGTCTCCAGGTTTTCCTGAAGGACGTTGATCTCTTCGCGCGAGTCGACGAGCCGCTTTTGCAGCGTCTGGTTCGCCTCCTCGACTTCCTTGGTCGCCCGCACCAGCGTCTCGACGATGAAGCGCAACTGCTCGCGGTCGCTCGAGGTGACGATTTCACGCTGGGCGCCGGCCAGCGACTGTGAAAAGTCGTTGGAATTGCCGATCGCCGTCTCGATCATAGTCATGACCTGCTCGATCTCACCGACGATGCGCGCACCGACTTCGTCGACCTTGTCGCAAAAGCGTGCCGCGGAGAAATAGCGGTCATACAGCGAAGAAAGGTCCTGCTCGGTGAGCCGCCCTGCCTTCACAAGCGTGTCGTTGATGGCCTGATTGAGCTCCGGATTGTGTCCGGTGGCGTAGGTGAACCAGATTTCGAAGTTGCGGGGGGTGGCCGGCTGGCGCAACGCCCGAATCTGGCCCATCGCCGTTTCGGCGTAGGCAATCGTGCGCGCGTATTCGTCGCTATCGGTCACGTTCAAGCACCCACCGCCAAACCGCCCACCTCCACAGGAGACAGGTCGCTTCGGCAATCGATTGGATGGAACCTAGGCCGCGATGATGAACGACCGGTAAATTGCCGGTTCGCCGACGCCGGTGTGTGCGGTGCGGGCGGTTATCCCGCCTTCACCGGCACCGGCCGCAGCAGGAAGGCCGGCAGGTGACTGGCTACGGCATCGCCCGAGGGCTCGACCGGTTGCCGCTGCGGGCGGCGCGGTTCGCGCTCCTGGGGTGGCCGAGAATCGGCTCGCTCGCGGCCGTCCTCGGTCCGTTCGGCCGGCGCGGCGCGCTTGTTGTCCCGTTCGCGGCGGCGCCCCTTGTGCTCGGTCTTGCGCGGCGCGCTGTCCTCAACCGGGGCAGGCGCGTCTTTCCACTCGATCTTGCGGCCGATGAGCTTCTCGATCGCCGCCACCGACTTGCCGTCCGCGGACGATGCGATGGTGAAGGACGCGCCGGCACGTCCTGCGCGGCCCGTGCGGCCGATGCGGTGAACGTAATCCTCCGCATGGTGCGGCACGTCGAAATTGAACACATGGCTGACGTCGGGGATATCAAGACCGCGCGCCGCGACGTCGCTCGCGATCAGAAGCGTCACTTCACCCTTGCGGAACGACTCCAGCGCGTTCATGCGCGAGCGCTGGTCCATGTCGCCGTGCAGCGCGATCGCCGAAAAGCCGTGGCGCACGAGCGAGCGGTGAAGCTTTGCCACCTCTGTCTTGCGGTTACAGAAAATAATGCCGTTTTTGATGTTGGTTTCGGCGCGGATGAGGGCGCGCAGGATCTCGCGCTTCTTCGCCGGATCGGAGGCTGACGACACGAGGATTTGGGTGACGGCATCGACGGTCGAAGCGGGGCGCGACACCTCGATCTTGATCGGGTTGGTCAGGAATTGGCCGACGAGCCGCTGGATTTCCGGGGGCATCGTCGCCGAGAAGAAGAGAGTCTGACGGGTGAACGGCGTCAGCTTGCAGATGCGTTCGATGTCCGGGATGAAACCCATGTCGAGCATGCGGTCCGCTTCGTCGATCACGAGGACCTCGATGCCGGAGAGCAACAGGCGGCCGCGTTCGAAGTGGTCGAGCAGGCGGCCCGGCGTCGCGATCAGGACGTCTACGCCGCGCGTGAGTTTCGCATCCTGGTCATCGAAGGAAACGCCGCCAATCAGCAGCGCCATGCTCAGCTTGTGGTTCTTGCCGTATTTCTCGAAGCTTTCTTCGACCTGCGCCGCCAGTTCGCGCGTCGGCTCCAGGATCAGCGTGCGCGGCATGCGCGCACGCGCGCGGCCTTTCTCGAGCAGCGTCAGCATCGGCAGTGTGAAGGCGGCGGTCTTGCCGGTGCCGGTCTGTGCGATGCCGAGCACGTCGCGCCGTTGCAGCACGTGCGGGATCGCTTGTTCTTGAATGGGGGTGGGGGTCGTATAGCCGGAGGTGGCGACGGCGGCTTGCACCTTGTCGCTCAGTCCGAGTTGGTCAAAAGACATCTAGTTCCGTGTCTGGCGCGCGTGGCGCGCTCTCGTGCGGCGCTCCGGGATGGCGAGTCATCTGAGCCAGCCCTCGCGGATCGAAGGCGGCAAACGTCGACGGGGAGGAGCGCGGAAGTCCGTATGAAGCCGGTCGACGCACGCAACATAGGAACAAGGAACGCGAAGTCAATGTCGAATCATGCATATTCGCCTCGCGTCAGCCTTGGCTCGCGTCAAGGTGAATGTCTCGTTCCGCTGACTTCGAGGTCTGTCCGTGACTCCGATCCTGCTTGTTCCGGGCCTTGGCTGTTCGGCCCGCCTCTACGCACTGCAACTGCCCGCGCTCTGGCAGCTCGGGCCGGTGACGATTGCCAATCACACGACGGCGAACACCATGGCCGGGATCGGCAAGGCGATCCTCGACCAGGCGCCGCCCCGGTTCCACCTGATCGGTCTCTCCATGGGCGGCTACATCGCCTTCGAACTGTTGCGTCAGCAACCCGGGCGAATCGAGAAGCTCGCCCTGCTCGACACCGGTTCGCGCGCCGACCTGCCGGAGCAATCGGAACGGAGGCGGGCGTTGATCGGAACGGCGCGCGAGGATCGCCTCGCGCAGGTCAATGACGCGCTCTGGCCGGTGCTGGTTTACGAGTCCCGGCTTGCGGACGGGGCTTTACGCCGAACAGTGGATGCAATGCTGACGGAAGTCGGTGCGGAGGCTTTCATTCGCCAGCAGGAGGCATTGATCGGCCGACCTGACTCGCGTCCAGGTTTCGGCGCCATCCGCAACCCGACGCTGGTCATCGTCGGCGACGGCGACCGGTTGACCCCGCCCGAACTGAGCGCGGAAATTGCCGGCGGTATCGCAGGCGCACGGCTCGAAATGGTGTCCCAGTGCGGTCATCTCTCGACCTTGGAGCGGCCGGAGGCCGTCACAAAGCTGCTGGTGGACTGGATTTCGGCCTGATCCCCGGCCGCTTCCCTCCGTTCTGCGCTGCGGGAGAGACGCCGCCGCGTACCGCGCAAACCCCGTGGCGTTCAGCCGCAAATTGTGGCACAAAGGTTCCAGGTCTGGACTACGGCGAGGACATCACCGAACCCGACACACATCGAGTTTCGGCCGAAAGTATTGGCCTGCCGTGGCGCTCCCACTGCTGCTGACGACCTTCTCCAAAACATCGATGACAAAATGCGGCTTGCGCGCGAGCGCGGACGAACGAACTCAATCAGCAGAAAGGGCTCGCAATGAGCACCGGAACAGTAAAGTGGTTTAACGCTCAAAAAGGCTACGGCTTTATTCAGCCGGACGACGGCGGCAAGGACGTCTTCGTGCACATCAGCGCCGTCGAACGCGCTGGCCTCTACAACCTGAACGAAGGCCAGAAGGTCTCGTTCGATGTGGTGAAGAGCCCGAAGAACGGCAAGGAAGCGGCGGACAATCTCCGCGCGCTCTGACGCCTATAAGCCGACCCACTGATTTTGAATCCGGCGCGACAATCGCGCCGGATCGCAAATCGTTTCAGCCGACCCTCAGCTCCGCCTTCACCACATATTGCCGGGTGGTTTGCGGATCGGTGAGCAAGCTCTTCCGCTCGATCGTCCCTTCGGTGCTGATCGTCTCGAGCAGCGCGAAGATGCGGACGACTTTTCCATCGCGGTCGCCGACGGGCAGGAGCAGGCGCTCGTATTGAACCGGCCGCGCTTGCGCGTCGCTGATCTTCGACACGGTGTAAACCGGTAACGCCGTTCGCACGACATGCTCGTAGGTCTCTAACGTCGCCGCCCGCGCGACCTCCGGCAAGGTGTCTTCGAGCAGCTTGCCGGCGCACTGGCCTGCATACATCGCGCCGACATTCTTGCCGTGGTCGACAATGCGGAACAGGTGCCGTCCGTTGTGTGGCTGCACGTCGAGGACGGTGAGGTCGTCGAAGCAGGACTCGGCCGTCTTCAGGTCAAAATCGGCGACGAGCGGCAGGACGCAGCCGTTCCGCAACCGCTTCCACTGGCCGAGCAGCCAGCGCTGCTGGATCGATTTCACGATGTCGGGCGAGTGCCGCGCATAGGCCTGCATAGGCTGCGATTCGCCATCCGGTAGAAATTGATCGCCGAGCTAAACCAGAAATTAGCTGGCAAGCCAAGCATAATGGCCGTTGAATTGCCGCGTTTGGCGGGGTTGATTGAGCAATGCGCACGGCTTGGATTCGGTCGGCGTGTTTGACGGGCGGGCTTCTCCTGCTTGGCGGGTGCTTCGGCAGCGAGCACCCGGACCCCCAGCGTTATGAGTATCTCTATATCGACGGCGCCTTTCAGCCGCCCTACACGGCGTTCCCGAGTGGCATCGAGCGGGCGGACTGGAAATGTTATGACGGCCGCTCCGAGCGCGCATTCGATTGCACCTTCGTGCGCGGCGGATGGGATTACTACCGCTACATTTATCGCGCGAGGAAATAGCCCGCCCGGATGCGGCGATCGGGACGTGAAGAATTGCGCCAGGCGGTGGACGCGGGCCCGTTCAGCCTGTAACCGCATAAGCCCCGAATGAATCGCGCCGCGTCTCTCAAATTCCCATGAAGACATCTAAGTCCCGCCGGCCCTATCGCATCGGCCGCTCGCGTTCCGGCCTTGGCCTGTTTGCCACGCAGGAGATTCCGAAAGGCCGCTTCATCGTCCGCTATACCGGCCCGCTGCTCACCAACGAGCAGGCCGACCGCGCGGAGAACAAGTATCTGTTCGAGCTGAACAACCGTTGGACGATCGACGGCAAGTCGCGCAGGAACACGGCGCGCTACATCAACCATTCCTGCCGCCCGAACGCCGAGGTCTACTTCGTCCGCCACGAAATCAAGATCCGCGCGCGTAAGAAAATCGCGGCGGGCGAGGAGATCGCCTACGACTACGGCAAGGATCACTGGAATGCCTACATCAAGGACAAGGGCTGCCAGTGCCCGAAATGCCGGGAGAAGCGCGCCGGGGAACGCAAGCGGAAACGCAAGGCGGGTGCGCGCCGGGCGCAAGGCAAAATTAAAGCAGCGTTGAAAACGGTCAGGCGTTCGGCAAGAACTTTTCACGGCCGATAAATCGCAGGCCGATCTCGTCCTGTCTTTGCCAGACGAGCTCGCATTGACGGAAGAGATTCCCGCGGCGCGACAGCGACAGCACGAATTTAGGATCGATCGAAGGGGAGGGATGACCGGGCTTTGGCGAGAGTCGCAGCCGCGCGCCCTCCTGCGACACGTCGGCGAGATCGCATTCGCAGACGAGCGTTCCATCTTCGCGCAGAATGGCGACGTGCATCTGCATCGGCCGCCGCCAGCTTCGCCGCTTCTCCGCGCTCACGCCACCCTCCATGATTGTGGGAATGTTAGCCTGTTCGTCGCAGGCCCGAAATTCATTCCCCGAAAAATTGTTGTGAACGGTGGCGGGAATCGGTGGGACCTGAGGTCGCAACGCAAACTTATGCACAGGGTCCCTGCTGGAACGATTTCAAACAGCCGACTGCGTTCTCGCGACGGAGTTCCGCCCGAGGCATCGTCAGTCTCGCCGCCCAAGTGAGGGCGGCGCGGGACGCCGGGTCCTCGAAGGACCCACGGACCCCGGCGCCTCGCGACACCGAGGCTTGCCGAAATCCTTGAACCGCAAGTCCGCCGGTCGCCCGGCGTCCCGCGCGCGGTGTTTCTAGGCTTGCTCCGCGTGAGCCCCGGTGGAGATACCAGGCCATGCTTTTGGCATGGCCCCTCTATCCACCGCTGGGCGGACCGCTTCGGTCTTGCGCACTCGCGTTTGGCAACGCCTACGCAAGCCGCCAAGAAGCGGACCTTGTGACGAGCGGAACGGCTCGCCGGACCCACGCGACTTGGGCCGCCCCGGGACGAGTGCGTTACGCTCGCACCCCGAGGCCACCGCTCCCGATCCGCACATGGTAACGCGTGGCCACGCGCCCCTCGTTGAACCGAGACGGGCGCGAACTTAAAGCCGCCCCGGAGAGCGTGGAAAAAGAAATGCCAAGTCGTTGATTTCGTTCAACGGAAAATGACGGAAAGTGGAAACGCCCCGTCTCGCTTCGCAGCGGGCGTGGAAACGTCGTTCTGAAAACTAAATATCCAGTTCCTTCGCGTAGGGCGCCTTTTCGGAAATGAATTCGAAGCGCGCCTCGGGCTTGTTGCCCATGAGGCGCTCGACGGCCTTGGTCGTGGCGGCCTTCTGCGCGTCCTTCACGGTGACCCGGAGCAGCGTGCGCGTCTTCGGGTTCATCGTGTCCTTGAGCTGCGAGGGCAGCATCTCGCCGAGGCCCTTGAAGCGGTTCACCTCGATGTTCTTCTTGCCTTTGAACGCGGTCTTCAGCAGCTCTTCCTTGTGCTTGTCGTCGCGCGCATAGACCGTCGTGCCGCCATAGGTGAGCTTGTAGAGCGGCGGGACGGCCAGATAGAGATGACTGTTCTCGATCAGCTTCGGCGTCTCGCGGTAGAAGAAGGTGATGAGGAGCGACGCGATATGCGCGCCGTCGACGTCGGCGTCGCACATCACGATCACCTTGTCGTAGCGCAGCGCCTCGTCGCGATAATGCACGCCCGTACCGCAGCCGAGCGCCTGCAACAGGTCGGAGAGTTGCGGGTTTTGCGTGACCTTGTCGCGGCCCGCGCTCGCG
>JAICQA010000349.1 GCA_025929595.1 Xanthobacteraceae bacterium | reverse complement strand
TCGGCATAGCGGCGGATCGGCGAGGTGAAATGAGCGTAGCGGCGGAGTTGAAGGCCATAGTGGCCGTAATTCGTGGCGCCGTATTCGGCCTGCGCCTGGCTGCGCAGGACCACCTCATGCACAAGGCGCTCGTTGTCGGTGTCCTCAACCCGCTTGAGGATGCGATTGAAGTCGCTCGGACGAAGCCGGTCGGACGGCGGCAACTTGTGACCGAGGCTTTGCAGAAATTCGCGGAGCGCTGCCACTTTCTCCTGCGAGGGAGAGTCATGCACGCGATAGAGCAGGAGCGTCTTCCGCGCTTCGCACGTCTCAGCGGCGGCCACGTTCGCAAGGATCATGCACTCCTCGATCAGCTTGTGCGCGTCGAGCCGTTCGGGCGACACCACACGCTCGACGATGCCGTGCGCGCCGAGCACGATCTTGCGCTCGGGAATGTCGAGCGCGAGTGGCGCGCGGTCGTCGCGCCCTTTTGCCAACGCGCGATAGGCCGCGTAGAGCGGCCTGAGAATTGAATCGAGGATGGGGTCGGTCGCGCTGTCGGGATTGCCGTCCATGGCTGCCTGCACCTGCGCGTAGTTCAGCCGCGCACGCGAGCGCATCATGATGCGGTGGAAGGAATGACGCCGCTTGCGTCCCTGGGCGTCGATCACCATGCGCACAGCCATGGCCGCGCGCTGCTCGCCGGGTCGGAGCGAACAGAGATCGCCCGACAGGCGTTCGGGCAGCATCGGCACGACGCGGTCGGGGAAATAGACCGAGTTGCCGCGGTCGAGCGCTTCGCGGTCGAGCGCAGAGAACGGCGTCACATAGTGCGCGACGTCGGCGATGGCGACCGTCAGAATAAAGCCGCCCTCGTTGCCGGGGTCGGTATCGGGAACGGCGAAGACCGCGTCGTCATGGTCCTTCGCATCCGGCGGGTCGATGGTGACGAGCGGGAGCGAGGTCCAGTCCTCGCGCCGGTTCATCGGTGCAGGGCGGGCGGCCTCGGCTTCGGCGAGCGCTTCGCGGCGAAACTGGCTCGGGATGCCGTGCGCGTGGATCGCGATCAGGCTGACCGCGCGCTCGCCCTTGACCGAGCCGAGCCGCTCGCGGACGCGGGCGGTGGGGAGGCCATAGGCGCGCTGCGCGAGGAGGTCGACGGAAACCAGATCGCCGTCCTCCGCACCGCCTTCGGCGCCCGACGGAATGGCGAGTTCGCGCCCGAGGCTTTTTTTGTCGACGGGCTGCAGTCGTCCGCCGCCGGCAGCGAGCTTGCGGAAGATACCGAGCGCGGTCGCGCGTGCCTTCTCCAACGTGCGAATGACGCGGCCAATATAGGCAGCGGCTTCGTCGTCTTCGCTTTTCTCGATGCGCAGAAGCACGCGGTCGCCGATCCCCGGTGCGGGACCGGAATCCGGCCGGCGACCGAAACGAACGCGGATCTTCGGTGCTGCGCCGTGCTCTTCCTCGTCCCAGTCGGCAGGGACGGCGAGAAGTTCGCCGTCTTCGTCACGCATGGCGACCTCGGCGACGACCACGGCAGGCAGTTCGCCTGCGGCGTGCAGGCGCTTGCGGTGGCGACGCAACTCGCCTTCGCCGCGCATCTCGCGCATCAGCGCGTTCAGTTCGCGCTTGCCGACCGCGTCGAGGCGGAAATGGCGCACGATCTCGCGTTTGTTCACGTCGCCGCCGCGCTCGCGGATGAAGGCGAGCAGGTCGTCGCGCGAGGGCGCGTGCGGCGATCTGGGTTTTCGGGGGGGCTTCGGTTTTTTGGTCAATGGAGAGGTTCCGCGCGACCGCACTATAGCGCCGCGGCGGGAGCGAACGAACTCAAGTTAGTTCCCGGAAATCGTAGTGGTCGCGAATATGGTGATTGAAATGGCGGCCGTAAGAATCGGCGTGCCGGAAGCGCAGATAGACCGCCGCCGGCACGTCGAAATAGATGTATCGCCGTCCGGTCGAGAAGGTGACGAACAGTTGGCGCTTGTCCGGCCGGTAGTCGATGGTGTCGATCGCAGTGGAGTCGACTTGCGGCATGGCGCACTCCCGCGGCGATAACGCCGGAGCGGGCTTGCGGTTCGGTCAGGGCAGCTATTCCGCGGCCTCGTCCGGAGCCTCGGGCGCCGCTTCCGGCGTGTCTTCCGTGGCCTTTTTCTTCGCCTTGGGCTTGCTTGGCTTTTTCTTTGCCGCCTTCTTCTTCGGCTTGCCTTCGCCTTCGGCGGCCGGCTCGGTCGCGCCGCCGTCCTTCGCCTTCTTTTTGGCGGCGGATTTCTTCGGCCCCTTCGCCTTGGTCTGCTTGATGCCCTGCTTTTCGGCGCGCGCTTTCAAGAGCTCGACGGCTTCTTCGAGCGCGATCGTGCCGGGGTCGGAGGTCGAGGGCAGGGTCGCGTTGACCTTGCCGTGCTTCACATAGGGTCCGTAGCGGCCGTCGTGCTGCGTGACCGGGCCGCCGAGCTCCGGATGCTCACCGAGCAGGCGGCCGGTAGGCGCGCCGCGGCGACCGCGCGGCCCGCGCGCGGCTTTCTCCGCCAGCAGCGTGACGGCGCGGTTGGTGCCGATGTGCAGCACGTCGTCGCCTTCCTCGAGGTTGGCATACATCGTCTGATGCTTCACATAGGAGCCGAAGCGGCCGATGCCGGCGAGGATCGGCTCGCCCGACTCGGGATGCTTGCCGACTTCGCGCGGCAGCGAGAGCAGGCCAAGCGCGAATTCGAGGGTGACGGCGTCGAGCTCGGTGTTCTTCGGCAATCCGGCGCGCTTGGGCTTTTCGCCGTCCTTACCTTCGCCGAGTTGCACATAGGGACCGAAGCGGCCGCCGCGCAGCGTCACGTCCATGCCGGTGGCCGGATCGGTGCCCAAGAGTTTCGTGCCGTTCATACCGCCGGAGTCGGCGGCAAGCGGCCGCGTGAAGCGGCAGTCGGGATAGTTCGAGCAGCCGACGAAGGCGCCGAAGCGACCGGTCTTCAGATTGAGCTTGCCGTTGCCGCATTGCGGGCACTGGCGCGGATCGCCGCCGTCCTCGCGCTTGGGATAGATGTGC
>JAICQA010000053.1 GCA_025929595.1 Xanthobacteraceae bacterium | reverse complement strand
TCGGCGTCATCACGCCGCTGTAGATGCCGCCGAGCAGGACGACGGGCATCATCAGTGAGGGAAACGCGTCCCATGTGATGCGCGGGATGTCGCGCAGCGGCACCGGGTCCTCGACCGGAAAATTCTTCTGCCGCGCCGTGACCGCGATGATGATCATCTGACCGAGCGCCATCAGCAGGCCGGGCACGACGCCGCCGAGGAAAAGGAAGCCGATCGAAGCGTCGGAAACGAGCGCGTAAAGCACCATCGGGATCGACGGTGGAATGATCGGGCCGATCACGGAGGACACGGCTGTGACGGCTGCGGCATAGCTCGCCGTATAACGGCCGCCGCGCGTCATCATGGCCTGCATCATGCGGCCGGTGCCTGCGGCGTCGGCGATGGCCGAGCCCGACATGCCGGCGAAGATAATGCTTTGCAGGATGTTGACCTGCGCAAGACCGCCGCGGAAGCGCCCCACCAGCGCGTTGCAAAAGACCATCAGCCGGTCGGTCATGCTGCCGATATTCATGAACTCGGCGGCGAGAATGAACAGCGGCACGGCGAGGATGACGTAGTTCGTATACATGCCGTTGAGCAGTTGCTCGGCGACGGTGCCCATGTCCTGCCCGGCGAGCATAAGATAGAGCACGGAGCCCGCGATCATCGCGTGGCCGATCGGCAGGCCGAGGAAGGCGAGGGCTGTGATCGCGACGATCGACAGCGAAAAGGGGCTCGCGAGATTCATACGCCGGAGACCGTCTTCGTCGGATCGAATTCCTCGGGCTCGGTTCCACGCATCGCCCGCCAGGCGAGCCAGACGTAGCGGACGATCGTCGCGATCACGAACACGACGTAGATCGAGAAGAGGAGATCGAAACGGACTTTGAGATAGGCCGTCACCTGTACCTTCATGAAGGTGACGTAGCTGACGACGGCGGGCAGCGAGACGACGTAGAGCGCGATCAGCGCCAGCGCGGAGACGATGCACATCGCGCGGCGGGCCTTGGGTCCGACGGCTCCGTAGATGATGTCGAAGCGGATTTCCTCTCGCTCCGACACCACAAATGCGGCGCCCCACAGCACAAGCCAGATCCAGAGCATGACGGTCAGTTCATGCGTCCACCCCGTTGGGAAATTCGCGAGATACCGGAAAGCGATCTGAATGAGAAAGGCCGCGAACATCGTGGCCAGCATCAGCGCGCAGACATTCTCCGCGCGCCGTGCCAGCCACGATCCGAGACGGCCAATGTCCACGTCGCCAGTCCGCTTCGCGATCCAGCGCGCTGTTACATCGCGTTGATCTTGTCCAGCATTCCGGCAGGCCAGCTCTTGGCGAGATCGGACGCCAGATACTTCTTCTGCGCGAAGGCGCGGAATGCCTTGACGTCTGGCGTGTAAATATCGAGGCCCTGCTTCTTGAAGGAGTCGGCGAGCTCGCTTTCACGCTTGAGATGCTGCTGGGTGCTCCATTCGATCGCCTTATCGGCGGCGGCTTGGAAGGCGGTCCGCTTGTCGGCGGGCATCGAATTCCACACCTTGTTCGAGACAGAGAGCAGGTCGAAGCCGACGAGGTGCGAAGTCAGCACGATCTGCGACATCACCTCATAGAACTTCATGTTCTGCACGTTCGGCAGCGGGTTATCCTGCCCGTCGATCGCGCCGGTCTGCAGGCCCGTATACACCTCGGCATAGGCCATCGGCGTCGGATTGGCGCCGAGCGCCTGGCCGAGGAACTGCCACGCGTCGCCGCCCGGCATGCGCAGCTTGATGCCGGCCATGTCCGCCGGCGTGTTGATCTTCTTTTTCGGCTTCAGGCCGACATGGCGCACGCCGAAATAGGTCGGACCGAGGATGTGAAGGTCGAGCTTGTCCGCGGCCATCTTCTTGAGCTCCTGACCGACGCCGCCCGCGAACACCTTCTTGAGATGATCGGCGTCACGGAACAGATAGGCCGAGGTGACAATCGACCAGGCCGGAATCTGGTTAGAAATATCCTGCGGAGCGATGTTGCCCATCTCGAGGTTACCGCGCTGGATCGCGACGAGCTCGGTGCCCTGCTTGAACAGCGTCCCGCCGTAATAGGGCTGCAGATTGAAGCCGAGCACCTTCACGCTCTCGCCGAAGCGCTTCATCATTTCGGCGCGGATGTCCTGCTCGGAGAACACCGCCGAGAACCGGAGATTGGTCGGCGACTGCGCCGACACGGATGCGCTGTAGCCGAACGTTGTGAGCGCGGCAGACCCGGCCAGGAATGTGCGGCGATTGAGCTTCATGGACATGAACTCCTCCCAAATTTCGCGAGCGCGTTTGGACGCGTCTGCTTACGACTATCCGGTGCGCCAAATTCAAAATCAATGGGTATTTCTGAAAATCTATGATATTTCCTTCAGCCTCGGATACAAGGGGCTAGGCCAACTGGCAGTAAGCACAGCATATGACCGTCGATTTCATCGCGACTTCGATCGCCGATCAGGCCTATGGCCGGATCCGGCAGGACATCATCTTCGGACGCCTCGAGCCCGGCTCGCGGCTTCGGCTGGAGCGGATGTCGTCGGCGTATGGCGCGAGCGTCAGCACGCTGCGCGAAATTTTCGGGCGCCTGTCTTCGGAGGCCTTGGTCGTCGCAGAAGGCCAGCGCGGCTTTCAGGTCGCGCCGGTGTCGCGTGAGGGCTTCCGCGACGTTGCCGCGATGCGCCTGCTCCTCGAAACTTATGCCGTTCCGCTTTCCTTCGCGGCCGGCGATCTCGAGTGGGAAAGCCGCGTCGTCGCCGCGCACCACAAGCTCGCGGTGCTGGAAAAGCGAATGCTTGCCGGCGGACGCGCCGACGCCGAGACGTGGAAGCGTTATGACCGCCAGTTCCATCAGACGTTGATCGAAGCCTGCGGCTCGCAAACGCTGCTCGATCTCTACACCGGCGTCTTCGATCAGTATCTGCGCTACCAGATGGTCGCGGTGGTATTCCGCGGTGCCATCGCCGCGACGGAGCATCGCCGTCTGCTCGACTGCGCGCTCGCGCGCGATGCGGACGGTGCCTGCGCTATCCTCGACGCCCACGTGAAAGGCTGCATCGACGACACGATCGAAAACGGGCGGCTGTCATGACGGCGCTGCTTCAGGAGTTGCGGTCCCGCACCGCCGGTGAAAGCGGTTACGACCGCATCCGCACCGACATCATCTTCGGGCGTCTCGCCCCGGGCGCGAAGCTGCGGCTCGACGACCTGAAATCCGGCTACGGCGTGAGCGTCAGCACGCTGCGCGAAATCCTGAGCCGCCTGACCTCGGAACGTCTGGTCGTCGCGGAAGGACAGAAGGGCTTTCAGGTCGCGCCGGTATCCGTCGCGAACCTCAGGGAGATCGCGGCGCTCCGGCTTCTGCTCGAATGCCGCGCGCTCGAACAGTCCTTCGCCGCCGGCGACACCGAGTGGGAAGCACATGTTGTCGCCGCGCACCATCGGCTCGCTCGCGTCGAAGAGCGCATGTCGCAGGGCGACCGCTCGCAGACTGAGCACTGGAAGCGTTGCGATTGGGAATTCCATCAGGCGCTGATTTCCGCCTGCGGATCGAAAATGCTCGTCGAGACGCATGCTGCCGTCTTCGACAAATATCTCCGCTACCAGATGATCGCGCTGAGCTACCGCGAAGGCATTGCCGCTGCGGAACACGCAGCGTTGCGCGACTGTGCGACCAGCCGTGACGCCGCGGGGGCTGGCGAGGTGTTGCGCCGCCACGTCGCGGGCGGCGTCGAACACGCGCTCGCGACCGGCACAATCAGCTAGAGCGTCAGCCCGCCGTCGGATACGAACAGCGATCCGGTTGCGAACTCTGATTCATCCGAACCGAGATACACGGCGATCGCCGCCATTTCCTCCGGCCTGCCGAGTCGTCCCATCGGCTGGCGCGCGATGAAAGCCTTGCGCGCGGTTTCAAAATCCCCGTGCGCGGCCATGCGCTCGTGCAGCGACGGCGTCTCGATGGTGCCCGGACAAATGGCGTTGCAGCGCACGCCGGACGTGATGTGATCCATCGCTACCGCCTTCGTGAGGCCGATCACCGCCGCCTTCGAGCTGCTGTAGGCAAAGCGCCGCGGTACGCCCTTGATGCTGCTGGCGACCGAGGCGATGTTGATGACGCTGCCGCGCTTGGCTTCCAGCATCGCCGGCAGGAATGTCTTGATCATGTGGAACATGGACGTCACATTGATCGCAAACGTCCGGTCCCACATGGCGTCGTCGCAATCGAGCACGGTGCCGTCGGCCACCCAGCCTGCGCAGTTTGCGAGCACGTCGTAAGGGCCTTTTACAGTGGAAGCGAAGCGCGCGATCGCCGCCTTGTCGGTGACGTCGAGCACGGCGGTGTCGCTAATACCTTCGCTCTTGAGCGTCGCAAGCTTGTCGGCCGCGATGTCGGTCGCCGTGACTTTCGCGCCTTCGCGCGCAAAGGCGACCGCGATCGCGCGTCCGATACCCTGACCCGCCGCCGTCACCAGCGCCTTCTTTCCTTCCATCCGTCCCGCCATCTCGCTCCCCTTTTTAGATTCCTCGCGCGAGGAAACCGCCGTCGACGGCGATGTCCGCGCCGGTAATGAACTTCGCGTCGTCCGACGCGAGAAAGATCGCCGTGCCCGTCAACTCGTCGAGCGTGCCGAAGCGGCCCATCGGCGTGCCGCCGATGGCCGACTGCTTGCGCGCCTCCGGCATCGCGCGATTGAGATCGGTCATGTAGAAGCCGGGCGTGATCGAATTGACGCGCACGTTGTCGCTCGCCCATTCGGCGGCGAAGGTTCGCGTCAGCGCAAGCACACCGTGCTTGCTCGCGGCGTAAGGGGAGGCGCGGGACCAGCCGCGGTGCGCCGACAGCGACGCGATATTGATAATGATGCCGCCCTTGTCCTTCATGTGTCGGTGCGCGACCTGGCAGGCAAAGAAGACGCTGCGCAGGTTGATGCCAAGCACACGGTCATAGTCCGCCTCCGTCACCTCGGCGGCGGGCTTCAGCACATTGATGCCTTGGCTGTTCACGAGAATGTCGATGCGGCCGAAGGCGCCGATGACCGTGTCGATCGCCGCCGTGCATTCGCGCACGCCGATCAGTTCGCCCGTATGTCCGATTGCTTCCGCGCCGGTCTCACGAAGCGCGGCGACTGCCGCGTCCACTTTCTCCGGCGTCCGCCCCGCGATGCCGATCTTCGCGCCTTCGGCCGCGAAGCCGCGCGCGATCTGACCGCCGATGCCGCCCGAGCCGCCGAGCACCAGCGACACTTTATTCTGCAGCCGCCCCATGCGGGGAAGTTCTCCGAAGTTTGTGGACGTCGGCGCCGATTACTTGTATCTCATATATTAGTCCAACAGCGTGCGGTCAAACAACTGCGCCGTGACGAGGATGACGACTTCCATGGCTGAACGCACCCGCCATTTGCGCCGCGCGAAATCGCTGACCGAGCAGGCGGCCGACGAAATCCGTGCGCGCATCGTGTTCGGCGACGTCGAGCTCGGTTCCTCGCTGTCCGAAAACATGCTCGCCGCCGAACTCGGCGTCAGCAAGACGCCGGTGCGCGAGGCGCTCTTGCAGCTCAAAAGCGAGGGGCTCGTTTCGATCCAGCCGCAGCGCGGCAGCTTTGTTTTCGACATGAGTGCGTCGGAAGTCGTGCAACTAGGCGAACTGCGCGAGACGCTCGAGCTTGCCGCGCTCCGGCTGGCCGCCAGGCATGACGCCAAGGGACTAATTGAGGCATTGCGCGAGATCGTCGCCAGGATGCGCCGGGCGCTTGAGAAGAACGACCCCGTCGCCTATCGCAAGCTCGACGCCGATTTTCACCGTGCTTTCTTCGATCATTCCGGCAATGTCTATCTGCTCGCGAGTTATCTTGGCATCGCGTTCCGCATTCAGGCGCTGCGCTCGCGGCTATCGGCCGATCCGGTTCTTAATCGTTCTTCGTACACTGACCACGAAAAGCTCCTTCAGCTCGTTGAGGGCGGCAAGGTCGACAGGGCGGTCGCGCTGCTGTCGTCGCATGTGCGCGGCACGATCGAAGATTACGCCGCGACGATCGATGCGCGCCGGAGCGCCAAGGCATCCTGATACGTGTCATGAGTCATTCACCGCGCGTTTCTGTTTCCATTGTCGATCTTGAGAGATTCTGCAGCGCGGCGTTGAAGGCGGCTGGCGGCGACAACGCCACGGCGGACGCCGCGACACGCGCGATGATCCATGCCTCGCAGTGCGGCATCGACAGCCACGGCGTCCGGCTGCTTGAGCACTATGCAAAGGCCATTGCAGGCGGTCGCGTGAACGGCAAGCCGCGGCTGTCCTTCGCGCGCGAGTTCGGCGCGACCGCCGTGCTCGACGCCGACGACGGGCACGGAGCGCTGGCTGCTTACGCCGCGATGGACAAGGCGGTCGAACTCGCACGACGTTTCGGCACGGGCAGCGTGGCGATCCGCAACTCGTCGCATCTTGGTGCGGCGGGAGCCTATGTGCTGGCGGCAGCGGAGCAGGGGATGATGGGTCTCTGCGTTTGCAACGCGGACGCGATCGTCCGCCTGCATGATGGCGCCGCGAAATTCCACGGCACGAATCCGATTGCGTTTGCCGCACCCGTTCCCAGCGCACGGCCGTGGCTGCTCGACATTCCAACAAGTTCGATGCCGCTTCAGCGTGTCAACCTTTACCGCAGCCTCGGCCGTCCATTGCCCGAGGGCGTGGCGTCTGATGCGAGCGGCCGCGACACCGACGACCCTGCACAGGTGACGATGCTGGCGCCACTGGGCGGCAGCGAGTTCGGTTACAAGGGCGCGGGTCTCGCCGGCATGGTTGAGATCCTGAGCACCGCGATCACCGGCATGGGGCTGAGCTTCGAGCTCGGCAATATGACCGCGGACCTCACCAGGCCGCGCCACCTTGGCGCCTTCGTGATGGCGATTGAGCCGACGGCCTTTGTTGAGCGCGACGTCTTCGACGGCACGATGAAGCGCTATCTCGACGCGATTCATGCTTCGCCGCCGGTCGAGGGCCGCAAAGTGATGGCGCCGGGTGACCGCGAATGGGCGCAGTTCGAGCTGCGTGCGGGCGACGGCGTGCCGCTCGATCCGGAGACCATCGCCGCCTTCGTCCGTCTCACTGATCAGTACGGACTGAGCTCGCTGTTCAAACAAACCGCGTGAAACCGCTTTCGCCGATGCTCCTATCTGATATACTAGATATGACCAACATCAAGAGCCCGCAGCGATAACGGGCCGGAATCAGGAGGTTTAACGCCGGCAGACACCCGCCCGTGAGCCAGCTCGCCGCGGCGGGGTCCGATCGCAAACAAAAACGCGACGGGCGAAACCAAGGGAGGAAGAGGAATGACTCGGTTCAGACAAGCATTGCCCGTTCTCGGCGCGCTCGCATTGCTCGCCGCGTCAGGAACGCTCGCGCAGGCGCAGGACAAGTTCACGCTGCGCTTCAATCACGTCCTCGGTCCGAAGGAACCCTATCACGCAGGCTTCCAGCAATGGGCCGAGCGCGTCGACAAGCGCACCAATGGCCGCCTCAAGATCGAGGTCTTCCACAGCGCCCAGCTCGGCGTCGAAGAAGACATCATCGAGCAGATCCGTCAGGGCGCCAATATCGGCCAGAACACCGACTCCGCGCGCATGGGCAATTACGTGCCCGGCATTGCTGTGATGAACGGACCGTACTTCGCGGAGACGCTCGAGGAAGTCGACAAGCTCACCAAATCGCCGACGGTCATCAAGTGGGAGCAGGAGCTCGCCGACAAGCACGGCTTGAAGGTCGCCTGCTTCAATTGGGTCCAGGGCTATCGCCACTTCTTCACGAACAAACCGGTGCGTAATCCGAAGGATCTGAGCGGTCAGCGCATCCGCACGCCGCCGGCGCCGATCTGGCAGGAATCAATCCGCGCGCTCGGTGCGGCGCCGGTCGCCATGGCCTTCGGCGAAATGTATCCGGGTCTGCAACAGGGCGCGATCGACGGCGTCGAGCTCGTCTACAACAACATTCCGGGCTCGCGTTTCTATGAAGTGCTGAAGTTCGTCAGCGAGACCGGCCACATCATGCTGATCAATTTCCAGGTCGTCAGCTCGAAGTGGTTCAACTCGATGCCGAAAGACTTGCAGGCTGCGTTGGTCGAGGAGTGCAAGGTTGCGGGCAACGAGACGTCGAAGAAGATTCTTGACTCCGAGAAGGCCGTCCGCGCGGATCTCATCAAGCGCGGCATGACGGTGGTGGACAAGGTCGATCTCGCGGCCTTCCGCAAGGCGGGCGAAGAGGCCTACCGAAAGCTCAACATCCTCGACGCCAAGAACGCCGTTCATAAGGAGATCGGCAAGAAGTAGCACAAGTTGACTGTCAGGATCGGGGACGCGCGCGGGGGCGGAATGCTGCGAACCTTCTACGACCGGCTCTGCAAGGCCGAGGCGGTGATCGCAGCCGCGTTCCTGATCCTGATGGTCGCTTTGATCTTTCTCGGCGGCGTGACCCGCATGTGGGGCATGCCGCTGGTGTGGACCACCGATTTCGCGACCTGCTTCTTTGCGTGGGCGTGTTTCCTCTGCGCCGACGTCGCCTGGCGCAATGACAACCTGATTTCCATTCGCCTGGTCGCCGACCGTCTGCCGCGGCACATGCAGACGATCGCCACCTGTATCAACTATGCCCTGATCGTTGTCTTCCTGATCTATCTGATCTGGACCGGCCTGAAACTTTCTTACGTCAGCAGCTCGCGCAGCTTTCAGGGCATTCCGGAGATTTCCTACTCGTGGATCACGATGAGTCTGCCGGTCGGCGCAGCACTCCTGCTCATCACCACCATTCTGAAATGTCGGAACGAGCAATTAGGCCGCGCACCGGCACCGGCCACAGCGGAGGGGCGCGGCTATGACTGAGCCTCGGGTTCGCTGATGCTGCTCGTCTTTATTGCCTTCGTCATTCTGATGTTGATGGGCATGCCGGTTGCGTTCGCGATCGGCATTTCCGGCGTTCTCTTTTTCCTTCAGCATCCCGAACTGCCGCTCACCATCCCGGTGCAGGTGACGGTGTCGCAGACGCAGAATTTCGCGTTGCTTGCGGTGCCGCTCTTCATCGTCGCCGGCAACCTGATGAACAAGTCCGGCATCACCGAACAGTTGCTTAATCTCGCCTCCGTCCTGACCGGCCGACTGCGCGGCGGCCTCGCGCAGGTCTCCGTCGCGCTGGCGACGCTGATGGGCGGCGTCTGCGGCTCGGCGATTGCCGACGCCGCGATGCAGACGCGCATGCTGGGGAACGGCATGGTGAGCCGCGGCATGTCGCGCGGCTTCGCGGCGGGCGTGCTGGCCTTCGGGTCGCTCATCACGCCGATTATCCCGCCCGGCATCGGCTTTATTCTGTACGGCACCATCGGCCAGGTTTCGATCGGCCGCCTGTTCGCGGCAGGGATCGTGCCGGGGCTGCTGATTTGGGCGGCGCTCGCGATCACGATCTGGATCACAGCAGTGCAGCGCGGCTACGAGCCCGAAAGAAAGGTGAGACCGAGCCTGATCGAAACAGGCCTCGCGCTGCGTGGCGGCTTCTGGGCAATCCTCTTCCCGGTGTTCCTGCTCGTCGGTCTCCGCATGGGCATCTTCACGCCGTCGGAAATCGGCGCCTTCGCCGTCGTCTATGCCGTGATGATCGGTCTCTTCGTCTATCGGCAGCTTCAGCGCCGGTCCTTCGCGGAGGCGATGGACGGCAGCCTCATGGATGTCGGCTCGGTCATGTTCCTGATCGCGCTCTCTGCGATCTTCAGTTACGGCATCGTGCTCGAGCGCATTCCCGAAGTGGTGTCGGGCACGATCTTGGGCGTCACCGACAGCCTCAATGGCGTGATGATGCTGGTCGTCGTGTTCGTGCTGGTCGCGGGCATGTTCGTGGACGCGACCGTCCTGCTCATCATGCTGACGCCGATCTTCCTGCCGCTCATTCGTGAACTGGACGGCGATCCGGTTCACTTCGGGGTTGTCTTCATCGTCGCCGTCACCATCGGCAACTTTACGCCGCCGGTTGGTGCCGCGATGTATGCAGTGTGCTCGATCCTGCGCTGCCCGATCGGCGAATACACGCGCGAGGCTGTGCCGTTCTTCATCGCGGCCTGCGCCGTGATCCTGTCGCTGATCTTTGTGCCGGAGATCGTGCTCTACGTGCCGAATCTGATCTTCGGCGGACGCTAGTACTCCTTCGTCAGCGTCCGGCCGACCGCGTCGCGCCAGCCGGCGAGGCGGCGTTCGCGCTCTGCGCCGTCGAGCTTCGGCGTGAAGCGCCGGTCGAGCCGCCAGCTTTTCGCGAAGCCCTGCTCGTCCGGCCACACGCCCGCCTGCCGCCCGGCGAGCCACGCCGCACCGAGCGCCGTCGTCTCGAGCAGTACCGGCCGGTCCACCGGCGCGTCGAGAATGTCGGCGAGCCGCTGCATCGTCCAGTCGCTCGCGACCATGCCGCCGTCGACACGCAGCACGGTATCGGCAGACGCCGTCCAGTCGCGGCGCATCGCATCGAGAAGATCGGCGGTCTGGAAGCACACGCTTTCCAAGACGGCCTGTGCCAACTCAGCGGGGCCCGTGGCGCGCGTGAGTCCGAAAAGCGCGCCGCGTGCGTCCGCGTCCCACCACGGGGCACCGAGGCCGGTGAAGGCCGGCACGAGATAGACGCGCTGCGCGGGGTCGGCGTTTTCCGCGAGCGGGCCCGATTGGTCCGCGCGCTCGATCAGCTTCAGCCCGTCGCGCAGCCACTGCACCGCCGCACCCGCGACAAAGATCGAGCCCTCGAGCGCGTAGGTCGCCTTGCCGTTCAGCCGGTAGGCGATGGTCGTGAGCAACCGGCTGCGCGATTGCACGCGATCCTTGCCGGTGTTGAGCAGCGCGAAGCAGCCGGTGCCGTAGGTCGATTTCATCATGCCGGGCTCGAAACATGCCTGGCCAAGCGTTGCCGCCTGCTGGTCGCCCGCGACTCCGCGCACCGCGATCGGCGCACCGAAATGCTCGGCTTCCGTCGTGCCGAACTCGGCGGCGGAGTCGAGTACTTTTGGCAAGACAGAACGCGGAATGCGAAAGAGCTTCAGGAGCTCTTCGTCCCAGTCATTGGTCGCGATGTTGAACAGCAGCGTGCGCGAGGCGTTGGTGGCGTCGGTGGCGTGCACCTTGCCGCCGGTCAGCCGCCAGAGGATGAAACTGTCGACCGTGCCAAAGGCGAGCTTGCCGGCTTCGGCCGCTTTGCGCGCGCCATCGACGTGATCGAGAATCCAGCCGAGCTTGGTCGCGGAAAAATACGGATCGAGCAGCAGTCCGGTCTTCTCGGAAACGCCGGGCTCGGCGCCGTCCGCTTTCAGCTTCGCGCACAGGTCAGCCGTGCGCCGGTCCTGCCAGACGATGGCTTTGTGGATCGCTTTGCCTGTGCGCCGGTCCCAGACGACAGTGGTCTCGCGCTGGTTGGTGATGCCGATGGCCGCGACATCCGTTGGCCTGACGTCGGCCCTTTCCAAGGCCGTAG
>JAICQA010000381.1 GCA_025929595.1 Xanthobacteraceae bacterium | reverse complement strand
ATTCCAGGCGGCGATCTTCGCCTGCCGCCCATGCTTGCCGAGCGGGCGCACGCGCAATCGCAGCCAGCGTGACGGCGATCCGCCGGTTCCCGCAATGCGGATTTCTTCCGAGAGCGAATTGCCTTCACGCGCCGCCTGCGAAAGCCGGTAGATCGCGTCGGCGACACCGGGATCGTGAGTAAAGAGCCGCTCGACCGGCCGCACGTCGTCCGCGCCTTCGGCGTCAGTCAACGCGAGATAGGCGCGATTGGCGTAAAGCACGCGCCCCGACCAATCGACGAGCGCGATCCCCTCGCCCGCCCCGTCGGCGAGCGCCTGCGTCAGATCGTTCTTGCCGCGCCTTCCCGAGAATTCGATCACGCCCGCTGCCTGCGCGAACAGCGCGAAGACGCCGACCACCGCCAGCAGCGACAGAACAGACATGATATAGGGCTCGGCCCAGTCACGGCCGATAAAAAGCAGCAGGATCGCGATGGCGACGAGAGTCACTGCGACAAGCAGGACAAGACCGACGCTGCCCGTGGCCGCCGTGCGATCGACCGGCGCTCGCTCCTCCACTGGCGTCATGCTCAGGACCTCGCGCGCGCCGGAAACCCCCGCGATTCCGGCGCCGAATCCGGTGTGCCCGAGAATACCCTCTCCCGGCAAGGCTGGCTTGATCTGACCGCCGTCCATCGACTTTATCCTTAGTGGCGAATGCCTTTTTGCAGCCGCATGACGTAGCCGATGACCTCGGCGACGGCCTTGTAATGTTCCGGCGGAACGTCCTGGTCGATCTCGACGCTCTTGTGCAGCGCGCGGGCGAGCGGCGGGTTCTCGACCACCGGCACGCGGTGCTCTTCAGCCAGATCGCGGATGCGGAGCGCGAGCGCGTCGACACCCTTGGCGACGCATTTCGGGGCCGGCATTCCCTTCTCGTATTTCAGCGCGACCGCGTAGTGCGTCGGGTTCATGATAACGACCGTCGCCTTCGGTACCTCGCTCATCATGCGCTTGCGCATGCGCGACTGGCGGATCTGGCGCAGCTTCGCCTTGATGGTCGGATCGCCTTCCTGCTCTTTATGCTCGTCGCGGATATCGCGCAGCGTCATGCGCTGGCGCTCGTACCAGGTGTGCTGTGTCCACAGCCAGTCGAGCCCGGCGATCACCGCCGTCACCGCCGTGATCGCCATCAGGAGGTTGAGCGTGAGCGCATTGGCGACCGGCAGGATCGCCGTGTGCTCCGCCGCGATCAGCTGCGTGATGTGCTCCATCTGCGGCCAGATGACCGCCACGATCACCGACGCGACGAGCGCGATCTTCGCGAGCCCCTTGGCAAACTGCACGAGCGCGTGTTTCGAGAACAGCCGCTTCGCTCCTTCGGCAAGCGAAATGCGCGACGCCTTCGGCTTCATCGACTCCGAAGTCCAGACGAAGCGGTGCTGGATCATGTTGCCGGCGAGCGCCGCGACCGCCACGACGAAAAGGATCGGCCCGATCGCCACCAGCACCTCGAACATGAGATAGCCGATCAGCCGCACGATCGCGCGCCCGTCCATGCCGTAGGCATGCGCGTGCGAGAAAATATGCGAAAAGGCGCGCGCGAGTTTCTCGGCCGAATAGCCGCCGAATGAATAAAGCGCGAAGGTGCCGCCCGCGAGCAGGAACCAGGTGTTGACTTCCTGGCTCTTGGCGACGTCACCCTTCTTGACCGCGTCGTCGAGACGTTTCTGTGTTGGGTCTTCTGATCGTTCCTGGTCGTCCCCGCCCTCAGCCACGGCTCACTCCTAAAGACCGGGGGCGATCTGGTTCAGCACCTCGCCGATATAGCGCAGGAACGTCGCCATGAGGACGCCGACCAGCGCGAGCAGGATCGCAAAGCCGATCAGGATCGAAGCCGGCAGGCCGAGGAAGAACACCTGCAACTGCGGCATCAGGCGCGCGAGCACGCCGAGGCCGACATTGAACAGGATGCCGAAGACGAGAAACGGTGCGGCGAGCTGCACGCCGATGCGGAATGCACCCGACACCGTGTTGATCATCAGCTCCGCCACGTCGCCCGACGGCAGCATCGTGCCCGGCTTGAAGAGCTGATAGCTCTGATCGAGCGCGCCGATCGCGACATGATGCAGGTCGGTGGCGAAGATCAGCGCTACGCCGAGAATGGTGAGGAAGTTCGACAGCAGAACGCTTTGCTGCTCCTGCGTCGGATCGACCGCCATGCTGAAGCCGAGCCCGAGCTGAAAGGCGATGGTGGTGCCGGCGACGACAAGCGCGGACAGCGCGAGCCGCGCCGTCAAACCCAGCACCGCGCCGATCAGGATTTCCTGAATGAGCAACCCGAGCACCGGTGCGAAGCCTTGGTCGAGCGTAACGGTGTACTGGTCGCGGTAGAGGGGCAGGAGCGCGAGCGTGAGCACGACCGCGATGACGAGCCGCACGCGCACCGGCACGCCGCGCTCGCCGAGACCGGGCATCAGCATGGCCATGGTGCCGAGCCGCGCGAACATCAGGAGAAAGATGGCGGCGAGCGACGGGAGAAACGAGATATTGACGGTCAT
>JAICQA010000073.1 GCA_025929595.1 Xanthobacteraceae bacterium | reverse complement strand
CGACGCTGTATCGAACCGCGCGCCTGTCATCGATAACATAGTAGAGGCGCCGCTCATTGGTCTTGATGACGATAGTTCCCGGCGCGTATGCGCCGCCGACTGAGACAGTCGTGCCGGCCGCGGCCGGAGCTGCGAGCAAAACGGCGGCGATGCACGCCATCGCTGCAATTACGGAACGACTGAGTCGACGGCTGATGGTCATGGGATTGAACCAAGGCAACGGGATTTCACACATACGGCAGCGCCCGACGCACGATTTTCGTGCGTCGGGCGCGAAAGTGCCGCATAGCGACAGACCTCGATGTGGCGATAGCCGCCAAACAGAGCCGGCTGTGCCTGCATGTAGCAGCCACGGGTCGGTGCGACATGCACCGAACCGCGCGGAGCGTACGGCGCCGGCGCGTAATATGCATGTGCGCGCGAACTCGCGATCGCGGCGCCGCCGACGACGGCCGCGCCAAGAACGATCGACGGAATCACCCACCATGCGTGGGCTTCGGCCTTCTGCGGAACCGCGATAGTTCCCATCGCCAATGCGGACGCGGCTGCGAGTGCAATGATTGCCTTCTTCATCGTCTACCTCCGTGTACGGCTGTTGTCGTTACGGAACGGCAATGTCTGCTTCACCGCTTGGTTCCTGATCGGATTTTGATTTTTTGCCGGACAGGACGCATTTCCGCCGCATGATGGAACTCGCGTGCGCGGGGGGCGTTGCTGTTTCAGCATCGCCAAGGAGGCATCCCATGCGCGATCTTTTCCGCTCGAGCGCCCTCGCACTCATTCTCGCCGCCGGCGTGGCCGGCATTTCCGTCGCACAGGACACGAAGCAGCCCGATGCGTCGGCGCAGCAGCCGGCGCAAAAGCAGGCGCCCGCGCTTTCGAAAGATGGCGAAACCTCTCCGGGCGCGCGCGACGCCGCAAAAAGCATTCTGGAGAATACGCCGGGGATTAAGGGGCCTGACTCGGGCGGCGCCGCGGCGCAAGACGCTGAGCAGAAGAAGGATGCCGCGAGCGGCGGGAAAACCGACAAGCCGGTCGACAATGCACAGGGCGGTCAGGGCCATCCGGCTCCCTTGCAGACGATCGGGCCGCCGAACGCCGGTCCGCTACCGGTGCGCGGGGCGGGCCTCGAGGTGCCGGGCGCGACACGGCAGACGGCACCGGCGAAATTCTCGGAGGAGAATGCCCAGCTCGCCGAGTATTCGATCATGGGTTATCCGGTTCAACTGAATGATCAGCAAAAGCAGGCGATCTGGCAATCGCTCGGCGTCGACAGCACGAAAGAAACGGCTTCGGCCGAAGGCAAGACAATTCATGCCGAGGTCGGAGTTTTTCTTCCCGATGGTGTGGAAGCGCAGGCGCTCCCCGACCAGTTGAGCTCGCAAATGCCCGAACTGCGCGGCCTCAAATATGTGAAGGCTGACGACAAGGTGCTGCTGGTTGCGCCGTCGAATGGAATCGTGCGCGGCGTCATCGGGGAATAAACAGGTGAGGCGGCAGAAAAAAACGGCCCCGGATTTCCGGGGCCGTTTTCTTATTGCTCCTGGGAAGCCGCAGTGGGCGGCGCTTCGAAACCCGTGCGCCATTCCGACAGCCGATCCGCCAGCATTTCGACATGTTGGCGCGCGGCGTGACTTGCCTTCGCGTAATTCGAGATCTCGTGCTGCACGCGGTCTGCTTCTTCTCGCAGGAAATCACGCATGTCCTGCAACTGCATGATCAGATTGTCGATCTCGCCGGTCGAGCCGCCGGCGACGCGCTGAATGAGCGAGTTCAGGTTGTTCATGTCGCCGCCGGACTTCCCGGGCGTGCGCAGAAACGTGACGTCGCGCGACCGAATCAATTCGCGAATTTCTCCCTCGAATTCACTCGTTGCATCGATCGCCTCGGCGAGCTTCTCCGAACGTTCTGCATTCATCGGATGCGTCTCCTTCTCACGGGAATCAGTACGTCTCTTACGCAAGCGCGATTCCGACATGTGAATGCGACCGCTTGACGGTTTTTTCGCGCGCAAAAAAGTGCGATTCACGGACTCGCGGCGGCAGAAGGGCGCGCAGACTTAGTCGGGTTTTTGCCGCAATTGAGCGGAGAACAGCGGGGAGCACGATGACGCGCTTTGGGCGCGTCATCGACTCAAGCTGCCGCCGTCAGATTGATCTCGCGGCCGAGCGCCTGTTCGGCGAAGTCGAAGGAGTCGAGCAGCGCGCGCATGCGCGCGACCTTACCGTCGCGAAACTGCGCGAAGTGCGCAATGCGCATGGTGAGGATGCGCCCGCTCCGGCGATGAATGGCGGTAAGGCGGATCATCGAGGCCGCCTGATCGCCATCGACCAGGATGCTGTCTTTCTCGCAGCTCCGAATCTCCAGCGCGGACAGGACCTCTGCGTACATGGCCAGGACGGCTGCCTTGCCGCGTCGCTGGCCGAAGAACGGGAAAAGATCGACGGGGCCGAAGACAACCCAGTCCACATCCTCGTCCAGCCAATCCGCAACCTGCTCGGTGTCGTGCGTCAAAAACGCATCACAGAACGCGCGGACGAATCCGCGCATTGGCATGTCGGTCATTGGGAAAATGGCTCCGAATAGTGCGCTGCGCGCGGCCCTTCTGGTCCCCACCATTGCCCCGGAGACGTGCCGCCGCCAATAATTGCTTTATATCTAAACTATTTTGCAGTGCAGCGGAAGTTCCTTTCCGCATACCCACCATGCAACGACCGCAACGCAGGGTTGCCACTTCGTTACTCCGGCGGTCTACGCGTCACGGTCGCGTTAAGGCTCACGGCCATATGACCTGACGTGACCGGATTTTGGAACGGCAGCCATGCGGAACGGTTGACCCTTCAAGGGCGGCGAAACCAGAGGAAAAGGAATCCGACATGCAGAACAAGATCCGCACCCTCTCGATCGCCGGAGTCGCACTGATTGGCGCGACCGGTCTGGCTGTTGCCGGCGGCGCGTCGAAGAGTTCGATGGACCAGAGCGACAACAAGACCGGCATGCAGCAGAGCGGCGGCCAGATGTCCGGCTCGAAACAGAGCGGCTTCACCAAGGACGCGATCGTGCTTACGAACGACCAAAAGCAGACACTGTACCAGCAACTCGCCATGGATGCCGATTCGCAGGATGCGCCGAGCGGCTTTACGGCTTCGGTCGGCTCGACGCTGCCGTCCGACGTTTCGCTGGAACCGGTGCCGAACGACGTCTCGACCAAGGTCCCGAGCGTCGCGAATTATCGTTTCGCGAAGCTCGACGATGATCGGCTGCTGATCGTCGATCCGAACGACCGGCGCGTCGTCAGCATCATCGATGAGGACGAAGGCCAGCGGCAACAGGGCCAGAAAACCAATTGAGGATAATCGAACGCGGCGGAGCAAAATCCGCCGCGTTCCTCACCCGCAAAGGTCATGAAACGTAGTCTGACGCTTATCGCACTGATGGCGGTGGTCCTGTCGACGCCGGCCGCGGCGCAAAACGCGCCGACGATTGTCGGTCCCGAGGCGCGCGCACCCGACCGCCCCGCCGGCGTTCAACTCGGCCTCGACCTTACCTACGCGCAGCGAAGACGCATTTTCGAGCACATCGATCATTCCGGTGTTGTGGCGCCGGAAGGTTTTCAAGTGCAAGTCGGCACGGCAGTGCCGCAGCATATCGAATTGCGACCGCTTCCGACGGAGCTCGTTCACGATGTCCCTGCGCTCGGCGAATATCGCTATGCGAAGGTCGACCTGAAGGTGTTGCTGGTGGACGAGGATCGGCGGCTGGTGGAGATCATTGAAAACCCGCTGCTTTAATCGACGCGGGGGCTGACAGAGGAGGAAAACCAAAATGAGAATTGTCAGCCATCTCGCCGCGGTTGCTCTGTTTACACTGCCGGCCGCCGCCGCCGACAGTGTGATCCCGGCCGCGCAGAATGACGCCTGGAACAAGCCACCGCTCGAATTGAGCGAAGAGCAGAAAGCCGCCGTTACGAAAGCGGTTGGCGCCGAAAACTCCTATCAGGCCACGCCGGAGGGATTCGAGGCGCGGGTCGGCGCCGCGATCTCCAAGGAGATCGCGCCGCATGCATTGCCGCGTCCGCTGATCTACGAAGTCGAGGCGCTGAGGAACTACAAGTATTCGAAGCTCGACCGCAACGTGTTGATCATCGACCCGATGAGCAACCGCATCGTCGCCGTGATTCCGCGCATCACGCCAGCCATCGGCGAGAAAGTGAAGCCGGAGGAATGGGCGGCAACACGCGGACGGGAAATGCTCGGCCTGCCCCCGATACCTGTGAAATCGGGGGAAGGGGCGGACAGAAGCGACGCCGCGTCGGGTCCCGTTCACGAGCGTAGAGGCATTCAGCAAGTCGGATCGGACAAAACAGAGCGCGAAGAAGTCTCAAAGCAGAAGCCTGACGGCGAGAACGCGCAGAAGTCCGATGATGGCGAGAACGTGCAGGAGCCTCGCTAGCTAGCGGGCGATCGGACGATCAACGGCTCTTGCTCTTGACGGTGCGCGTTCCCGGCTTGCCGCCGCGCGAGGACGGCGGACGCGGTCCCATGCCGGGCGTCGTATTGAGGTCGACGGCCGAGCCGGCGCCGAGGCGTGCCGGCGAGCGGGCAACCGGCACCTTGGCGTTATTTTTGCCCGCATGGCTTCCGGCTCCGCCGGACATGCGGGCTGTTGGGTCGTCCAGCACCGCCATCTCGATGCCGCGCAGGCGCTTGATCTCGTCGCGCAGGCGCGCGGCTTCCTCGAATTCGAGGTTGCCTGCGGCATCCTTCATGCGCGTTTCCATGTCGGAGATCACGGCCTCGAAATTGTGACCGATGGCGATGGCGTCCTCGAAGCCGGTATCGACTGTGACGCGGTCGCGCTCGTAGACGGAGTCGACGATGTCGGCGATGGAGCGCTTGACGCTTTCCGGCGTGATGCCGTTTGCGGTGTTCCACGCGGTCTGCTTCTCGCGGCGGCGGTCGGTTTCGGCCATTGCCCGCTGCATGGAGCCGGTGACGTTGTCGGCATAGAGGATCACCCGGCCGTCCACGTTGCGCGCGGCGCGGCCGATGGTCTGGATCAGTGACGTCTCGCTGCGCAGAAAGCCTTCCTTGTCGGCATCGAGAATGGCCACAAGACCGCATTCGGGAATATCGAGCCCCTCGCGCAGCAGGTTGATGCCGATCAGCACGTCGAACGCGCCGAGCCGCAAGTCGCGGATGATCTCGATCCGCTCAATGGTGTCGATGTCGCTGTGCATGTAGCGGACGCGTATGCCCTGCTCGTGCAGATACTCGGTCAGGTCCTCCGCCATGCGCTTGGTCAGAACCGTGACCAGGCTGCGGTAGCCCGCGTTCGCGGTCTGCCGCACTTCGCCGAGCAGGTCGTCGACTTGGGTGCGCGCGGGGCGCACCGTGACCTGTGGATCGACGAGGCCGGTCGGGCGAATGACCTGCTCCGCGAATACGCCCTCGGTCTGCGTCATTTCCCAGCCGCCGGGTGTTGCCGAGACTGCGACGGTCTGCGGCCGCATCATGTCCCATTCCTCGAAGCGCAGCGGGCGATTGTCGAGACAGGACGGCAGGCGGAAGCCGTATTCGGCCAACGTCGCCTTGCGGCGGAAGTCGCCGCGATACATGCCGCCGATCTGCGGGACGGTGACATGGCTCTCGTCCACGAATACGAGCGCGTTATCGGGCAGATACTCGAACAAGGTCGGCGGCGGCTCGCCGGCGTTGCGGCCGGTGAGATAGCGCGAATAATTCTCGATGCCGGCGCAGACGCCGGTGGCGGCGAGCATTTCAAGATCGAACAGCGTGCGCTGCTCGAGGCGCTGGGCCTCGATGAGGCGGTTGGCGCGGTTCAACTGATCGAGGCGCTGCTTCAGCTCGGCCTTGATGCCGTTGATGGCCTGGATGAGGGTCGGCTTCGGCGTCACATAATGCGAGTTGGAATAGACCTTGATGAATTCGAGATCGGCTGATTTCTCGCCGGTCAGCGGATCGAATTCCTGGATGCTGTCGATCTCGTCACCGAAGAGCTGGATGCGCCAGGCGCGGTCCTCGTAGTGCGCCGGAAAGAGGTCGATGACATCGCCGCGCACGCGGAACGTGCCGCGGACGAAATCCATATCGGTGCGCTTGTATTGAAGCGCCACGAAGTCGGCGATCAGTGCGCGCTGGGCGATGCGCTGGCCCTTCTGCAGCATGAAGCTCATGCCGGAATAGGTCTCGACCGAGCCGATGCCATAGATGCAGGAGACGGAGGCTACGATGATGACGTCGTCGCGCTCGAGCAAGGAGCGCGTCGCGGCGTGGCGCATGCGGTCGATCTGCTCGTTGATCGCCGAATCCTTCTCGATATAGGTGTCGGTGCGCGGGACGTAGGCCTCGGGCTGATAGTAGTCGTAGTAGCTGACGAAATATTCGACCGCGTTGTTCGGGAAGAAGCTCTTGAACTCGCCGTAGAGCTGCGCGGCGAGCGTCTTGTTCGGCGCCAGAATCAGCGCGGGACGCTGCGTGCGCGCAATCACCTGCGCGGCCGTGTAGGTCTTGCCGGAGCCCGTGACGCCGAGCAGTACCTGGGTGCGCTCGTTCGCCTCCGCGCCTCGCACCAACTCTTCGATGGCGCTGGGCTGGTCGCCCTTCGGTTCGTAGGGAGAAACGAGTTCGAACTTCCTGCCGCCTTCGGATTTCTCCGGCCGTTCGGGTCGGTGCGGCACCCAGACCTGATCCTTGAATTCCGGGCGGCCCGATTCGATCAGCGCCTTCAACGCGTCCGCCGAAGCGGTGGCGCCGAGCGACGGGACGTAGTCGGTTTCATCGGCCTCGTTGGCGAGGCCAAGTTCCGCCGCTAGCTTCGGGTCAAGGCCGGTGACCGGCGCCGGCTCGAAATGCCGCTGCGGCCGCTCGGCCATGCCGTGGCTGACGCCGCGGCTGGTGCGGTAGGGCTTCTCGGTCTTCGGCTTCGGGGATTTCGGGGCGGCCATCGCCGCCAATATGGGGCCCGGAACAGGGCGATGGAAGGGCGTTCAGGACCGGGGCCGTCTGAATATGTCCGGCGCCATGCCCGCGACCATGAGGAAAGCCGGGATCAGGAAGAGCGGACCAAGCACGATGCCGGTTATCTTGCCGACGGGAGCGGCGAAGATCGGCGCAAGAAGGATCAACGCCGAGACAATCATGACCGGTATCTGCGAGAAACGGCCGGGCGTGACGAACAGCCACGCGACGACGAAAGCAGCGACCACGAGGTCGTAGTCCTGCAGGTAGGGCGTAGCGAGGAACGTGCCGAGTATCGCGAGTGAATAGCGGATCGGCGCGGGCGCTTCGCGATACCACGCGACAGCGACGAGCGCGGCGGCGGCCACACCGATGGCGGCCTGAACCATATAGGCAGACGTCACGTCGAGCCCAAGGCGTCGCGCGGCGACGAATACCGACAGCATGCGATGGAAGACATCCTCTCCGTCTTCCAAAATCCACTGGCGCAGCTTGGATGCACTGGCGGCATACTCGGTCCAGATCTCGGGCCCGAAGGCGAGCACGCTCGCTCCAACCAGCGCGATAACCGTCGCAGCGGCGGCGAAGAATGCGCGCCACTGCCGGCCTGCGATCAGGAACACGGGGATCATCAGGCCCAGGTGCGGCTTGTAGATCAGCAGCCCAAACAGAACGCCGGCGATGGTGGGCCGCCGTTCGAGCAAGACAAGGCCGCCGCCCAGGAAGGCGGCCGTCCAGTAACCGTTCTGTCCGCCGGCCGTGTTGATGTAGCCGGCCGGCACGGCGAGCGCGAGCAGCAGGACGCCGCTGCGCGGCATTGCCGAGCGCAGCGCGGCATAGAAAGCGAACCAGCTTGCCACAAGCCATGCGAATAGCGCCGGGACGTAAGGCACGAGCGCGAGCGGCAGCGTGAGAATGATGAGGACCGGCGGGTAGCTGTAATGAAAGGGGCCGATCGGCGCGCCGACGACCGTTTCCTGCACGGCATGAAAGGCGCGCCAGTCATAAATCTCATGCGCTCGCCCCGCGAGCCCGAGGTAAGCGGCCGTCCAGTAGTTGATGAAGTCGGCGCCGAATGGCTGCAGCTTGCCGTCGGTAAGGCCCTTCGCGGTCTGACCGTAAAACTCGATCAGGATCGCGATGGTGGAGATCGCGACCCAGCAGCGAGCGGCGGCGCCCACCAGACCGGGTGAGGGCGAGTAAGAAAATGGGCCTCGCCGTGGCGTTTCGTGCACGGTGCTCATGAGCGGGATGCGGCGGGTGTTCCGCGCGGCGTCGTCGCGGCGGACTCACGCAACCGCAGCACAAGATAAAGCGCGAGCGCGGGTGCGATCAGGGCGGGGCCGGGAATCCAGTAGCTGCCGAACGCGAGTTGCAGGGCCGGCAACCAGAACACGAGAAGCGCCAGACGAATGCCCGCTGCGTCGAGCTTGCCGGAAGCAATCAGCAGGAGCGCTGCGAAGGTCAGCGGCAGCGTGTCGTAGATCAACAGATATGGGGAGCCGAATACGGCGCAGGCGAAGAACAGCGCCATCAGGAACAACGGATCGGCGTTGCGCCGGAATCGGAAGGCCCAGAAGACAGTCGCGACGGCGGCCGCCGTGAAGCAGAGCTGCACCGCCATGGCGAGATCGTAACCCGCGCCGATCGAACGCATGTTCATGAAGATCGTCGGCATGAATGGCGCCGCGATCACGCGCGGGTCGAGTAATACGACATTCTGTGTCGCAACGCCCTTCGTCGCGTAATCGATCCAGACCTGCGGGCCGAAGAGCGCCGCAGTCAGCGCTGCGATGCCGAGCACGGCCGCGGCCGCGAAGAAGAACACACGCCAGCGGCCGGATGCGACGAGCAACACGGGAAAGAGCAAGCCAAGTTGCGGTTTCAGCGAAAGCAAACCGATCAGCACTCCGGCGGTGGCCGGCCGGCGGTCGAGCCAGGTGAAGATGCCAATCATCATCGCCGTCGTGATCAGCGAGCTCTGGCCCGAGACGAGGCAGAAGACTGCGGCGGGCGAGAGCACGAGTGCGATCAGTAACTGGCGGTCCGGCAACATGCGCCGCGCGACCGTGAAGAAGATCGCGAAACCGAGTACGGTCCAGATCAACAATGCCTGGATATAAGAGAGCTGACCGAAGGGCATGGCGAGCAGCATGATGCTCGGCGGATAAGACCAGTTCTGGCCGGGATATACGCCGCCAAGGATCGCGCGCAGTTCGGCATTATAGAGTTGCGCATCATAGTAGCGGCTCGGATCGGCGGTGACCGCGGCGCGGCCATACATCCAGAAATTCAGAAAGTCGCGACCGACGACAAGCGACGTGCCGTCGCGCGGAATTGCGGGCGACCAGTCGGCGGTGACGAGATAAGCCACGAGAACGCCGCCGGAGAACAGCGCGCTCATCCAGGCAAGGAAACGCGCCGCGTCGCGGCTTTCCTTGGAGAGTTCGCCGGGAAGCTCAAGTTGCATGACTTGCGGCCCGGTGCGACCGCCGCACCGGCCCGGACCTTGCCGCAGGCCGGTTTCGATTGTCTTACCCGGCGGGAGCTACTTCTGCCCGTTTTTCAGGCCTTCCGCTGCCTTGGCGACGGCCGCTTCGCGGATCTTGCGGCGCGCGGCGCCGGCCTCGCGCTGGGCGGCGACGGTGTCTTGCGACGCGGTGAAAGGCGTGCCGGAACGGAAGGGCGGCTCGGGGTCGTATTCGATCTGCAACTGGATGCGCTTGGCGGTTTCCTCGCCCGCGATTTCGGCAACCACGCGGAACGCCATGTCGATGCCGGCGGTGACGCCGCCCGAGGTGAAAATGTTGCCGTCGACCACCATGCGGTCGTCGACGACGGTGGCGCCGAACTGCGTGAGCAGGTCGCGCGCGAGCCAGTGGCCGCCCGAGCGGCGGCCGCGCAGGAGTCCCGCCGCGCCAAGGAGGAGCGAGCCGGTG
>JAICQA010000048.1 GCA_025929595.1 Xanthobacteraceae bacterium | reverse complement strand
CTGATGCCCTCCCAGATCGCGGTGAGGCCGAAGGTGTAGCGCAGGACACCCGAGTTGATGTCCGTGCCGACCAGGCCGAACAGCAAACCGATCAGCACCATGGCGACGGCTTTGATCACCGAACCGTGCGCCAGCACCACCGCCGTCGTGAGCCCGAGCACCATGAGCGAGAAATAGTCGGGAGAGTTGAACTGCTGCGCGAAAGACGCCAGCGGCGGACCAAAGGCCGCGATGAAGACCGTACCCACGCAGCCGGCGAAGAACGACCCGAGCGCGGCGACGGCGAGCGCCGGCCCGGCACGCCCCTGCCGCGCCATCTGGTGCCCGTCGATGCAGGTCACGATCGACGCCGCCTCGCCCGGGATGTTCACCAAAATCGACGTCGTCGAGCCGCCATACTGCGCGCCGTAATAGAGTCCCGCCAGCATGATGAGCGCCGACAGCGGCTCGAGCTGGAAGGTGATCGGCAACAGCATCGCGATCGCCGGGATCGGACCGATCCCCGGCAGCACGCCGATCAGCGTCCCGAGCAGGCAGCCGAGCAGCGCGAAGCCGATGTTCTGCAGCGTCAACGCCGCGCTGAAGCCGATGGCAAGATTGTTGAGGAAGTCGAATTCCATCTAGCGCCCCCACCATGCCGGCAACGGCTGATTGAGCGCATAGACAAAGACGGCGATGGCAAACAGGCCGATGCCGGCGCCGAGCAGCAGCGTCTCGCGCAGCTCGGCATCGCGGCGCGCAAAGCCCGCCAGCAGCGTGATCGCGATGCTCGTGAGCGCGAGCCCAACCCAGTTCAGCAGGTAGCCCGACACGACAATGGCTGTGAGGACGAACAGCAGCGGCCGCAGATGAATGCGCTCGATGGCAGGGCCGTCTACCGTCAGCCCGCGCGCACCGACGATCGTCCCGATCAGGATAATCAGCACACTCAGGACAGTCGGGAAATATCCCGGCCCCATGCGCGACGTCGTGCCCATCGGCAAGTCGCCGCCGAACACAATGCCCGCGATGCCGATGACGATAAAGACAGCGCCCGCCCCGAAATCCTGCGGACTCTTGACCCGCACCATGACGCTTCCCGCCCGGCCACTCTGGATGCGGCCTTGGTCGGCGCACATCGTTATTGGTCATAATGACCGGTCGAGACTATCGCCCGCTTTTTTCTGCGACAATCCCCGTGCGGAAACGACTGCCTTGCCCACGCGCGAAATGGTGGGCCCGCCTGGACTCGAACCAGGAACCAGACCGTTATGAGCGCAGCGCCTAGGACAAGAAGGCCGAAATAATCGGCGTTTCTCCAACCAATTTATCGCTCCGCTTGTAATTAGTTCGGTCGTTTCGTTGGCATAGCATTGGCACAGTGAGTTCGCGTTACCGACCCGCGGCAGGCTCACTCCGTTAAGCCCCAACCATCGAAGCTCGGTCCCACTCTCAATCTAAGGGCCGAGATCATTCCTCCGTCTGCGCGAGTCTTTGGACGGACTAGTTAAGTGAAACGAACGGAGCAAGCCCACTCACCCGGATTGAGGGAGAATGCAACTTCCCTGTCCTGATCGCCCAACTCGATCGGGGGAATCACTGATCCGCAGATGACGACATCGCCCGCGCGCAGCCGTTCTCCCTCCGCTGATAGCGTGGCCGCAACGTGCGTGACGAGGTCGAGGAGCGAGCCCGTATTAGCCTCAAGGTCGGCGACGTGCGCTTCTTCATTTCCGTTGCGGGAAACGCGGCCCGACCAGTCGTCGAGGATCGCACCGGCGCGCCTGTCGTCGCGCGGGCCGAGGATCACATGACGATGATAGATATTGCTCGACAGAATCGCCTCGGGATCGTTCGGCGGAGCGTCGAGGTCCGCTAGCTCGATTGCGGGACCAAGCGCGGCGATGGAATTGACCACCACGCTCCGACTCGCGCCTGCACCGAGATCGCGGCCCATATGGACTGCAATCTCCGTTTCCGCGAGCGCCTTGGACCAGCCGGCAAGTGACACCGTCGCTCCCGACGCGACTAGATTGCGATCCATCATGAAGCCAGTCAGCGGTGCGGTGATGCCGAGCTTGGCCATCGCCGCCGGAGCGCCGAAGCCGATCTTCCAGCCAATGGCGCGGGCGCCGCTGGCCAAGAGTTTCTGGCGCGCGGCGAGTTGGGTACGCAGCCCGCGCTTGACGCGAGCATCGTCGTGAATAGTCACCATGACGAACTAATGGCTGCTCTTGTGGTCCGGCGGCACCTCGTAGCCGGAGTCCTCGACGGAGCCAGCGCCCATCCAGCCCCACACGAGCACCACGTCTTCGTTCGACGTGTTGTTGAAGCCGTGCCAGCAGCCGCGCGGCGAGTAGATGACGTCACCTTCGCCGGACGGCTTCTCGCCCTCATCGGTGTAGATCATGCCGTGGCCCTTCAGCACGATGAAGAACTCGTCGCAATGAAGGTGGCGATGGTTCTCATGCCGCGCGCCGGGACGTAGCACCGTCCAGCCGACGACATGGTTTGCACCCGCGCTCTTCTTGTCGACCAGGAACTGAACCTGCATATCCACCCAGCCGTCTTCCTTCGGAAGGCTCTCGACGATGGGGACGTCACGCAGATTGGTGCGATACATTTTAGGATTGCTCACTTGAGTTGCCCTCCGAGCGTCAGATAGACCAAATGTGCGGTCACGAAGTCGCGGTGATCGATGCCGAGCCCGCGGCAGGCGTTCATCATCTCGTTCGCCGCCGCGCCGAGCGGGATCGGGCTGCCGAGCGTGCGCGCGAGGTCCAGCGCGAGCAGCATGTCCTTCTGCTGGAGCGTGACATCGGCGAGCGGCACGTCCGGCATCTTGCCTTCGAGGATGAACGGCCCGCGATAGCCGAGCACCGGCGAGGCGGCGACGCTCTTGAGGATCGCATCGAGCGCGACGGCGCGCTCGACGCCGCCCTTTTCGGCAAGCGCCACGGCCTCGCCGAACGCGATCACCTCGATCATGAGGAGAAGATTCACGGCGATCTTCATATGCACGGCGAGGCCGCTCGCGCCGATGTAACTGACCTTGGGCCCGATCGCGAGCAGCACGTCGCGCACGCGCTCGTAAGCATCCTTGTCGCCGCCAACCATCACGGACGCATTGCCTTGGGTCACGGTCACGGGACTCCCCGAGATTGGCGCGTCGAGCATGAAGCGCCCCGCTTCTGCGAACTTGGCGGCGATTGCCTTACTCACTGGAGGCGAGATCGTGCTCATGTCGATATAGACGCCGCCCTTCTTCAGGCCGGCGAGAATGCCCTGCTCGCCGAGCGCGACGGCTTCGACGGCCTTCGAATCCGTGACGATCGAGAAAACGATCTCGGACTCTTCCGCGACCGCGCGCGGGCTGTCGGCCCACCGCATTCCCGATTGAATGAGCGTCGTGGCTTTCTCTTTCGTTCTATTCCAGCCCGTCACCGTATGGCCCGCCGCCATCAGCCGCTCGACCATGAGCACGCCCATGGCGCCAAGCCCGACAAATCCGATTTCCACCCTCTTCCCTCCTTGCTTACGCAAATTTTGATGACAGTTCCGCATTCCGGTCGGTGTTCCGGCGCGGTGCGCGGCGCGTCGATCCGCGCACGACCAACTCGACCGGCAGGACGAGCTGCCGCGGCTCTTCGGAGCCCTCGCGCTCGATCATGTCCACGACAATCTCCGCTGCCTCGACGCCGGCGCGGAAATGCTCCACGCGTACGGTCGTGAGCGACGGCGACAGGCGGTCGGCGAGCGGCATGTCGTTGAAGCCTGTGACCGACATATCCTCGGGGCAGCGCAGGGAATGGCGCCGCAGCGCCGCGATCGCGCCGATGGCGAGCCGGTCATTGGCGCACACGATCGCCGTGAACGGCCGCCCCGTTACGAGGAGTTCCTCAGTGCAGCGCTCGCCCTCCGCCTCATAGAAGGCGCGCGCGAACGCCGCCAGCGGCGGCGTCAGGCTCACGCCCAGGAGCTTTGCGTGACGATTGAAGGCCGCATGACGATTGTGCCCGGTGGAAAGCGTTTGCGGGCCGGCGATCGTCGCGATGAACCGATGCCCGAGCGAAACCAGATGCGTGACGGCAAGGCGGATGCCGTCGTCTTCGTCGTGCAGCACCGAGGAAAAGCCAGCGGCGTCCGCCTTGCGGATCACGGTCGTGACCGGAATGCCGGACGCGAGCTTCGACAGCATCGCGTCGCTGCGCAGCGCGCTGGCGACGATGAGTCCGTCCACGCCGCGCGCGCGCATCGTTTCGAGCACCCGCTGCTGGCGGCGCGGATTTCCATCGGTACTGGCGACGATGGCCACATAGTCGTTACGCGCGAGCCCCTCCTCGATCCCGCGGATGATCGGCGGAAAGGCGGGGTCGGCGATGTCGGGGATCACCACGCCGATGGTGCGCGATCGGCGCGTCCTGAGCGCGCGCGCGGCGGGATTTGGTCGGTAACCGGAACGAAGCGCCGTGCGGCGGATCTTCTCTACGAGGCGCGGGGCGAGGCGGTTGTTCGTCTGCGCGGCGAGCGCGCGCGAGACGGTCGAGACATGCACGCCGACCTTGCGCGCGACGTCCTTCAGCGTAGGGCGCGATCTTTGGGGCCTCTTCTTTGGCATGATCGAGCCGGCTCCAGACGCTACTGCCACCGCTTCCGCCCGCGCGGCCCACGAACAATAGGCCCACCGCGCGGTTTTGCGCAATCGTTTGCACGATTTTCCATTCCGTTGCCCAAGCGGACATGTCCCACCCGGTGCGGCGCACAACCGTCATTCGGCGCTTTTCCAGTTGACGGAAATTGCCGACTTCCCCACCATCCCGGCGAACGACGATCCCGTTCGCCATCCGGTTGGACGAGCAATCGAAAAACAAGAAGACGTCGGCACACCATCACACAGTGCGCACGCCAAGATTCACGCTCACAGGGAGGGACGAATGCACAAGTTCGCCATCAAACTCGGTCTGACAGCCGGCGCCGTGGCGCTCGCGTCGTCGGCCATGTTCACCGCGCCTGCCGCCGCGCAGCAGGAAATCCATCTCACTGTCGCCTCCGGCCAGCCGCTGCGCGCGATGGTCTCGCTGAATATGGTGGAAACCTTCTTCATGCCGGAAGTCGAGAAGCGCATGAAGGAATCCGGCCTCGACAAGAAGTACAAGATCGTCTGGAAGACCGCCTGGGCGGGATCGCTTCTGAAGCCAACACAGGTGCTGGAAGGCACGCGCGACGGGATCACCGACATCGGCTTTGAGCCCACCATCTTTCATCCGGACAAGCTTCCGCTCGAGCAGATCTCGTTCGTCACGCCGTTCGCGACCAGCGACGTCGTGCAGGTCGGCAAGGCGCTCGACGCGCTGCACGCCGCGATTCCCGAGTTCAAGGCGCAGTACGACAAGTTCAACGTGGTTCGGCTCGGCGGATCGAGCTTCGACTCCTACGAGCTCTTCACGACGAAGCCGGTCGGGAAGTTCGAGGACATCGCCGGCAAGAAGATCGCGACCGCAGGCGCCGCGTTGCAGTGGCTGCGCGGCACGCCGGCTACGCCCGTCACGAGCAACATGACGCTCTATTACAACAACGCGAAGACCGGCGTCATTGACGGCTTCATCATCTTTCCGTCGGCGATCCCGGGCATGAAATTCCCCGAAGCCGCTCCCTACGTGACCAAGGTCGGGTTCGGCGCGCAGTACGCGGCGGCGCTGATCATCAACAAGGACGTCTACAACAAGCTGCCGCCGGAAGTCCGTAAGGTCCTGCACGAGGCGGCGAGCGCCTGGACGGGGGCCGCGGACCAGCGGACGCAGGAGGCCGGCGAAGCCGGCTTCAAGTCCGTGCCGAAGTTCGCCGGCGCGCAGGGCTACGTATTGCCGCGCGAGGAGCAGACCAAGTGGGCCAACGCGATGCCGAACATCGCCAAGGAATGGGCGGCGAACATGGAAAAGCAGGGACTGCCCGGTAATAAGGCCCTCTCCGCCTATATGGAGGAGATTCGCAAGTCGGGCGCCAAGCCGGTGCGCGATTGGGACAAGAAGTGAGGGCACGCTGAATTCATGGACTCGCCTTCACAAGACGATCGGGGGGCGCCGGATAACGGCGCCCCTCCATCATCCTGGTTCGGCACGGCAACGCGTATCCTGAACGTCATCGGGACCGTCCTGATCCTGCTCATGGCGGTCGCGGTCAATGCCGACGTCGCTGGGCGAAACTTGTTCAACCATCCGATTCCCGGCGTCCTCGAGTTCGTGGGTCTCGCGATCGTGGCGATCGTGTTCCTGCAGATGGCGAACACGTTGCGCGAAGACCGGCACGTGTCGAACGACATCCTGATGCAGCTCATCGCCACATCTCATCCGCGCCTGTCGTCGTTATTTTACGCTCTGTTTTACCTGATCGGCGGCGCCCTCATGGTGCTGATCGTCTGGTTCGTGTGGCCAGTGCTTATCGAGAATTATGTCGGCAACTATTACAAGGGCACGTTCGGCGTAATCCAAATTCCAACTTGGCCGCCGCTGGTGGCCATCATCGTCGGCGCCGCCGCGACCGCGGTGCAGTTTCTTCTGCTCGCCTGGCGCGCTCTTCAGCGTGCGTTTCCGATGATCCGGCCGCAGTCATGAGCGAACTCACGATCGGCACGCTGTGCCTCATCGCCAGCCTTATTCTCATTCAGACCGGGATGCATATCGGCATCGCGCTCATGCTGCTGTCGTTCATCGGGGTATGGGCGATAAAGGGCATCCTCGTCGCCGGCAAGCTGCTGGCGAGCTCGGTATCGACATCCATCGCATCGGATGCCTACGCGGTCATCCCGCTGTTCGTGCTGATGGGCCTGTTCGTCTCGAGCACCAATATGGGGCGCGACACATTCGACGTTGCCGCGCTGGCGCTCGGCCGCATCCGCGGCGGACTTGGCATGGCGACCGTGGCCGCCAACGCCGTCTTTGCCGCCTGCACCGGCACCACCATCGCCTCGGCGTCGGTCTTCACTAAGGTCGCCGTGCCGGAAATGATCCGGCACGGTCACACGCCGAAATTCTCGGTCGGCGTCGTCGCCGGCAGCTCGGTGCTGGGCATGCTGATCCCGCCGAGCGTCCTGATGATCATTTACGGCGTGATCGCCAATTCATCGATCGCCGATCTGTTCAAGGCGGGCATCCTGCCCGGCATTCTGCTGGCCATCGCATTCTGCGTCACCATTTCCCTGATGGCGTCCTGGAAACCCGCGTCCGTCGTCATCGATGTGAAAGCATTGGAGAAGAGTTATCGCGGCCCGCTCGAAGGGGCTTCGGCGTCGGCCATCATACTGAAATTCCTGCCGATCGTGATCCTGGTCGGCACGGTGCTCGGCGGTATCTACGGCGGGTTTCTGACCGCGACCGAAGCCGGCGGCGTGGGCGCCCTCGCCGCCCTCCTGATCGCGCTGGCACGCCGCGAGATGAACTGGAAGGTTTTCTGGAACGTAGCGCTGGAAACGGGCCGTGTCACCGCCGCGATCTGCTTCCTGCTGATGGCGGCGGCGCTCTATGCGCAAATGCTGACGCTGTCGGGACTGCCTTACACAGTCGGGCAATGGCTGCAGACGGCGGATCTGCCATTCCTGTCGATCCTCATCGGCTATCTGACCGTCGTCGTCATTCTCGGTTGCTTCCTCGATTCCGTCTCGATCATGCTGATCGTCCTGCCGTTCGTGATTCCGGTATTCGAATCGTTGGGAGTCGACCTGATCTGGTTCGGCCTGATCACGATCGTCGCCATCGAAGTCGGCCTGCTGACGCCGCCGCTCGGCCTCGCCGTGTTCGTGGTCAAGGCCAACCTCGAGGACCAGAACATCACGACATGGCAGATTTTCATGGGCACGATGCCGATGACGATCACGATGGTGATCATACTTGCGCTGTGCGTGATCTTTCCGTGGCTTGCGCTCGCGCCCGTGGGCGTGAGCTGGAGCTGGTGGTAGCGCGGGTCAGACGAGCTCACGCGCGGCCTTGTAGTAGGCGAGGTCGAAATACTTTCCAGGGTCGGGCAGCTTCTTTTGCTGTTGCCCGTACTCGCTGCGCAGGTCGAGCACCTGTTGCATGCCCGCTACGTTCATGCGCGCTTCCGGCTCAAAACCGCCGACTGGATTGAGAAACACGCCACACACGTCCGACGCGAGTTCGGGCGTCATATTCGGCACGCCGGCCTGGAGAATCTCCGCCGCGCGCGAGCGGTTCTCGGGGTCGAACAGCCAGGCCAGCGCGTCGAGATAGGCGTGGATGAAACGAGCGAGCACGTCCCTGTTGTCGCGCGCCCAGCCGCGCCGCGCCGCGCCGACGATGCCCTGATAGTCGTGGAAGAGCGCCGAGGCGCGCTCCAGCACGCGCAGGCCCGCGCGCTCCGCCATCAGGTCGAACGGCGTGCGCAGAAGCGTGCCGGCATATTTGCCCGCCTTCATCGCCTCCCAGCGCTGCATGGTGCCGTCGGCGCGCTCGAACGTGACCTCGCTTTCCGCGATGCCGTTGAGCGCGAGCATCTTGCGCAGGACAAAGGCGAAACCGGTCGTCATCGCGTCGACCGCGAGCGTCTTTCCTTTCAGGTCGGCATATGTGTGAATGGCGGGCTGCACGACCAGACGCAGAAAGGCATCGTCTCCCCCCATGAAGACGAAGAGGTCGGGCTCGTTCGAAGCAGCGGCTTCGCCCTGCCCTTCCTGATAGGCAACGACGTTGTCGAAGCCCGTGAACGCAATGTCCCACTTGCCGTCGATCAGGCCGGTCAACTGCTCCATCGAGTTCTGCGTGGGATGCAGCCGCACATCGAGCGCGCGCTTTGCAAAGAAGCCCTGCCTCTCCGCGGCCCACAGCGGTAGGTTGAAGCCGCCGGGAAAGACGATGGCGTTGATCGTGCCGGTCATTTGAATTTCTCCCTGCCGCGCAACTCACACGAGCCTCCAAGCAGCGTCAACCGGATTCGCGCGGACGCAGCGGCGGTGATTTACTGCGCGCGGGAGGACTTCAACGCCATGTCTTATCAACTCTCCGAAGAACAACGCATGATGCGCGATTCCTGCCGCGCATTCGTGGACGATGTGATTGCGCCGTTCATCCGCAAGAATTGGCAGCGCGAATGGGACATGAACGCCGATGCGCGGCTGCCGCCGGAGATTCTAGAGGCGGCGAACAAGGTCGGCATCCGTGCGCTCGGCGTGCCGGAGGAGTTCGGCGGCGTCGAGCTTGATCCCAAGACCGAAGTGCAGACCTTCGCGGTCATCGCCGAGGAGATCGCGCGCGGCGACTGCGGGCTCGCAGACAAGCTGGTGCAGAACTGGAAGATCGCCGTGCTCCTGCGGCACCTCGCGCCGCGCCATATCCAGGAGCACTGGTTCAAGCGGCTCGTGGAAGAGCCGCAGATGCTGTTCGCGCACTGCCTCACCGAGCCGCGCGGCGCCTCGGACCGCTGGCTTCCCTACAATGTTCCGGAGGCCGCCATGCAGACCCGCGCAGAGAAACGCGCCGACGAATGGGTCATCAATGGCCGCAAACAATTCATCTCGAACGGTTACGACGCAGGCCTCTACGTCGTCTATGCCAACACAAATTCCAAGGCGGGCATCCTGCAGGGTACCTCTTCCTTCGTGGTGTCGCGTGACACGCCCGGCCTCACCATCGCGCGCTGCAACGAGACCATGGGCGGCCGCTTCATGAACAATGGCGAGATCATCTTCGAGGACTGCCGCGTGCCGGCGGATCATATCCTCGCCGAGAATGACGCCATGCAGAAGGCTGGCATCTATTTTCATCCCGGCAAGATCATTCAGGCGGCCAAGAATCTCGGGGTTGGCGTCGCAGCCTATGAGCGCACCGCCGAGTATGTCCAAAATTACGTGCAGGGCGGACGCATTCTCATCAAGCATCAGGCCGTCGCCTGGCGGCTGGCTGACATGGCGATCCGCATCGAGGCGGTCCGTTCACTGCTCGCACGCACCGCGCAGGCGGTGAGCGAAAGGGCGCCGGACGCCGATGCGCTATGCAACATGACGAAGGTATTCGCCTCCGAGGAAATCCTCAAGGTCTGCCAACACGCCATGGAGCTGCACGGCGGCAACGGCGCGATGCTTGAAGTCGGGATCGAGAAATTGTTTCGTGATGCGGCGATATTCCTGCACTCGGATTCGACGGCGGACATCTCGCGCTTCAAGATTGTGAAGGCGCTTTTCCCGCAAACCGCGGGCAAGTACGCCGGACCGGAGAACTGATCACACATACGGCCGGCCCACTTTCCGACCTGAGGAAACGGTAGCAGCCGTAGCGTTCGCCCTGGGGTGGTGAACACGCCAATGGCATTGATCCGATCAAGCCGATGGTTCAGCATGTCGGTCATAAGCGGTCACAAACCCCAAACTGCCCACGCAGGAGGAAAGCTATGGCCGGCAAACCCCGCATTTCCTACGTTCAACCCGCTAACATGACCGATCCGGCGATGCTTGCCGAACTCGACCGCTGCCGCCGTATGGGTACGCCGCGCCCCGAGAGCCAGGCAGTGCGCGCGCACGTGCCGGCGGTGTTCTGGTCGTTCGCCAATTCCTGGCGCGACGTCTTTCATAGTGGCGTCGCCGACCACGCGATCAAGGAACTGTGCCGGCTTTATGTGTCACGCTCGGTGCTGTGCGAGTTCTGCGGCAACCAGCGTTCGGTCAAGGCGGCGGCGGCCGGGGATGTGGTCGAGGACCATGTGCAGGACCTGATCAACTTTGAGTCCTCGCCCCGCTACAGCGAGAAGCAGAAGGCCGCGCTCTCCTACGCCGAGGCGATCACTTGGGATCTGCCGACCGACGACAAATTCTGGAAGCGGCTGCACAAGCACTTCCCCGAGCCGGAGCTCGTCGAGATCGGCTATTTTATCGCGCTGACTATGGGCCAGCAGCGCTGGCTGCGCATCCTCGACATCGATCATCACAAGGTACTCGCCGGCGAGAGCGGCTCGATGGCGCCCGGCTTCGAGACGGCGGAAGCGGTCGCAAAGTCGAAGGCCGATCCGAACTACTGGGCGCGGAAGTCCCCGCGCGAGCGCACTCGGGCGGCCGAATAGCGGCGGAGCATTTAGGTGAACCACCAGGCGACGGTTGCGGCGAGCCGTGCGGTGCCCGCAACGAGCACGTCCCCTGCGCGCATCCGCGTGCAGGGATTGGGTAAGTGCTACGGCACGCTCGAAGTCTTCCGCGACGTGCATATGGATGTCGGCGACCGGGAGATCGTCGCCATCGTCGGTCCGTCCGGTTGCGGAAAGACGACGCTGCTGCGCTGCATCGACGGGCTGGTCCCGCCCTCTGCGGGTAAGGTGGACATCTCCGGCACGGAGGTGACGGCGCCGGTGCCGGGCGTCGCTATGGTTTTCCAGCAGTTCGGGCTGTTTCCTTGGAAAACCGTCTTCAATAACGTCGCCTACGGGCTGAAGCTCGCAGGAGTCGCGAAGGGAGAGATCCGCGAGCGGGTGCCGAAATTCATCAAGCTCGTCGGCCTCGCGGGCTTCGAGGACGCCTATCCGTACCAGCTTTCCGGCGGCATGCAGCAGCGCTGCGGGCTCGCACGCGCGCTCGCCATCGAGCCGAACGTGCTCCTGATGGACGAACCGTTCGCCGCGGTGGACGCCCAGACTCGTGAGATTCTGCAGTTCGAGCTCCTGCGCATTTGGCAGATGCGGCCGACGAGCATGGTGTTCGTTACGCACTCGATTGAGGAAGCGGTGCTCATGGGTCACCGCGTGGTGGTGCTGAAAGGGCGGCCGGCGACCGTCTTCGAGACGATCACGGTCGACCTGCCGTTTCCCCGTAGCCGCGAAACGCTCACCCTGCCGCGCTTCGCCACGCTGCGCGAGCACGTCTGGACGACTTTGATGGATGAAGCGCGCGCCGCCGAACTACAGTTGCAGCGGTAGCCCGCGCCCGAATGGAACAGAGCCGAAAACGGCTCCACACTGGGAGGAAGAACATGAAACGACAACTTGTTGCGGGGCTGATCCTCGCCGGCGGCCTGGCCGGCAACGCCGCGGCCCAAGACAGCTACACCATTGGCCTGCCCGGTATTCCGCCGGTCTTCGTCAACACGCAGGCTTACGTCGCCGAGCAGCAGGGCTTCTTCAAGAAGCACGGCGTGAACGTCACCTTGCGGGCGTTCGACTCCGG
>JAICQA010000379.1 GCA_025929595.1 Xanthobacteraceae bacterium | reverse complement strand
TCGCAGCGTCCAAGCTGTCGGTCGACACGCAGTTCGTCACGCGCCAGGTCCGATAAACCAGGTTGAAATCAATGAGCACGGCAAAAGAGTTGCGAGCGAAGTCGGGCGCGGACCTGCAGAAAGAGCTGCTGGAGCTGCGCCGCGAACAGTTCAACCTGCGCATGACGCGGGCGACGGGCCAGGACGTGAAGCCGGACCAGTTCACGAAGGTGCGCCGGAACATTGCGCGCCTGAAGACGGTGCAGGGCGAGCAGAGCAAAGGTAAGAAAGCATGAGCACGCACGCTAAAACGGCCCCGGACAAGCAAGCCAAGCAGGTGAAGACGCTTACCGGCCGCGTCGTCAGCACCAAGATGCAGAAGACGATCTCGGTCCTGATCCAGCGCTACGTGCCGCACCCGCAGTACGGCAAGTACCAGCGCCGCACGACGCAGTTGCTGGCGCACGACGAGAACGGCGAGAGCCGCACTGGCGACCTGGTCTCGATCGAGGAGTGCCGGCCGCTGTCGCGCCACAAGAGCTGGCGCCTGGTGAAGGTCCTCGAGCGCGGCCCGCAGGACCATGCTGTGGAGGCGACGCCATGATCCAGATGCGCACGATGCTGAATGCCGCCGACAACAGCGGCGCGCGGAGCCTGATGTGCATCAAGGTGCTCGGCGGCTCGAAGCGGCGCTACGCGACGGTCGGCGATGTCATCAAGGTGAGCATTCGCGACGCGATCCCGCGCGGCAAGGTCAAGAAGGGCGAGGTCTACGACGCGGTCGTGGTGCGCACCAAGTTCGGCGTGCGCCGCCCGGACGGCTCGCTGATCCGCTTCGACGGCAACGCCGCGGTGCTGCTGACGAACAAGCTCGAGCCGATCGGCACGCGCATCTTCGGACCGGTCACGCGCGAGCTGCGCACGGCCGCGTTCATGAAGATCATCTCATTGGCGCCTGAAGTGCTCTGAAGAGAACGGTATGAACAAGATCCGCAAAGGTGACGAAGTGCTGGTGATCGCCGGCCGCGACAAGGGCCGCCGCGGCACCGTCGTCAAGGTTGTCGACGAGGACCACGTGATCGTCGAAGGCATCAACATGATCAAGCGGCACACCAAGCCGAATCCGCAGCGCCAGGTGCAGGGCGGCATCGTCGAGAAGGAAGCCGCGCTCGACCTCTCGAACGTGATGCTGTGGAACCCGGTGACGAAGAAGGGCGACCGCATCGGCTTCCGCACCCTCGCGGACGGACGCAAGGTGCGCTTCTTCAAGTCCAACAAGGAAGTCGTGGACGCTTGAGGTAATTGAAGATGGCAAACACAGAAGACAAGCCCACTAAGGTCGACAAGGTCGACAAAGCCGCCCTGGCTGCTGCCAAGGCCGAGAAGGCCGAGAAGGCTGCTGCCAAGGCCGACAAGGCTGCCAAGGCAGAGAAGGCCGAGAAGGCACCGAAGGCGAAAGAGCCCAAGGTTCCTGCGCCGCCGGCACGCCTGCACCTGTTCTACAAGGACAAGGTCGTGTCGCAGCTGCAAGAGACGCTGGCCCTGAAGAACCGGATGGAGGTGCCGCGCATCTCCAAGATCACGGTCAACATGGGCGTCGGCGAAGCGGTCGCGGACAAGAAGATCATGGACAACGCGGTGGCCGATCTCACGAAGATCACCGGCCAGAAGCCGCTGGTCACGCGTGCCCGCAAGTCGGTCGCGACCTTCAAGGTGCGCGACGGGCTGGCGATCGGCGCCAAGGTGACGCTGCGCGGCGCGCGCATGTACGAGTTCCTCGACCGCCTGGTGTCGATCGCGATGCCGCGTATCCGCGACTTCCGCGGCGTGAGCGCGCGTTCGTTCGACGGCCGCGGCAACTACAACTTCGGCGTCAAGGAACAGATCATTTTCCCCGAGATCGCCTACGACCAGATCGATGCGATCCGCGGCATGGACATCACGATCACGACGACGGCGCGCGACGACAAACAGGGACGCGCACTGCTCGAAGCCTTCAACTTCCCCTTCCGCAAGTAGAGCGACACGTATGGCCAAGACATCGATGGTCAATCGCGAGCACAAGCGCACCAAGCTGGTGAAACGCTATGCAGCCAGGCGCGCGAAGCTGAAGGAAACGATTCGCAAGCCGACGAGCACGCCGGCGGAGCGCGAGGCCGCGGTCGCCGCGCTGCAAGCGCTGCCGCGCGACTCGAGCAAGAGCCGCCAGCGCAAGCGCTGCGCGATCACGGGCCGCTCGCGCGGCAACTATCGTAAGTTCGGTCTGGGTCGCACCAAGCTGCGCGAAGCAACCATGCGCGGCGATGTTCCGGGCCTCCGCAAGGCCAGCTGGTAACAGCTGGAACCACTGGAGCACCAACCAAATGAGCATGACCGATCCCATCGCGGACCTTCTGACCCGCATCCGCAACGGCCAGACCGCCGGCAAGACCGAGGTGAGCATGGCTGCCTCGAAGCTCAAGGCCGCGATTGCCAAGGTGCTGAAGGACGAAGGCTATATCGAAGATTTCGCCTCGACCACGCTGGAAGGCAAGCCGACGCTGGCCGTACAGCTGAAGTACTACCAGGGCCGCC
>JAICQA010000202.1 GCA_025929595.1 Xanthobacteraceae bacterium | reverse complement strand
GACCTTGTCGAAGGTCTCGACCACTTTCGGCTTCAACTCGGCTTCCATCGCGGCGAGCGAGACCGCGTTCTCCATATCGTCGTCGTCCTCGACGTCGCCTTCGGGCTGGCCGTCGGGGCGGCCGTCATGGCGCTGCGGGCCGCGCGGGGCCTGCGCGGCGGCGGCCGGCTGCGGCTCTTCGGTGCCGCGGTCGGGCGGGGGCATCATGCCGTCGTCGGCGGCGGCGGATTCCTGCGGGCTCTCGGGATTGGCGGCGGCCGCCATCTGGTTCTTGGCGTCGGGGCCGGCGTAGGTGGCCTCCAGATCGATGATGTCGCGCAGGAGCGCCTTGCCCTCGTTGAGTTCATCCCGCCAGACGATGATCGCCTGGAAGGTGAGGGGGCTCTCGCACAGGCCCGCGATCATCGCCTCGCGGCCGGCCTCGATGCGCTTGGCGATCGCGATTTCGCCTTCGCGCGAGAGCAGCTCGACCGAGCCCATCTCGCGCAGATACATGCGCACGGGGTCGTCGGTGCGCTCGGACGGCGTCGACTTCTCGGATTTCGTGAGCGCCTTGGGCGCGGCCTCGACGAGATCGCCGCCCTCGTCGTCGTCGTCCTCGTCGTCGGCCTCCTCGGCTTCCTCGGACTCGATGACGTTGATGCCCATGTCGTTGAGCATCGAGAGCACGTCCTCGATCTTCTCGGAGTTCACTTCCTCCGACGGCATCACGGCGTTCAGTTGATCGTAGGTGACGTAGCCGCGCTTCTTCGCGCCCTTGATCATCTTCTTGACGGCGGCGTCGGAAAGATCGAGCAGCGGGCTGTCGCCGCCCTCGTCCTCATCCTTGGCGGCGGCAGGCGGCACGCCGCCCTTCAGCGCGGCGGCGCTCGCGGCGGCCATCGCGGCGCGGCGGATGTTCTCGACGCCGGCGGCGGTGCGCGCTTCCTCGCTCGCGAAGGTCTTGCCGGATTTCACGATCTTCAGCGGCGGCGGAGCTTTGCCGGCCGGTTGCTGTTTTCCCAAATCTTTCACTGGCGACTGCTTTGCTGTTTGCGACGGCTGCGGTTTGACAATGGGTTGCTTGACGGACGTTTCCTTCGCAGTCGGCTTTTTCAGGTTCTTTGAACTGCCCGCCGCCGGCTTCGCTGTCGCTTTATTCGTTGGAGCGAACTTCGCCTTACTCGGTGTTGCGGACTTCGCTGTCGCCTTGTTGTTACTCTTCGCAGAAACGGACTTGCTCGACGAAACGCTTTTGGCCGGCGCTTTTGCCGCCGGCTTCCTGTCGGGCTTCTTCGCTGTCGTCTTGTTCGCGGTCGTCTTGGATGCCGCCTTTGAAGACTTCTTCTCTGTCTTCTTTGCGGCGGATTTATTGTCGACACTTTTCGCCGATACGGATTTCGGCGCCGGCTTCGCTGCGGACTTCTCCTGTCCGCCGACCAGCGAGCGGATGAATTTCTTGACGCTGAATCCGGATTTTTCCGCCGCGGATTTCGCGGCCGGCTTCTTCTGCCCGTCGGTCGTCTTCGTCGTGCTCTTCGAACTCACAGCAATCCTGCTCAGTTGCCCGCCGTGGGATCGGTCTTGTCACCGCGAATCGGTGAACAAGACGTTCCCATCCTACATGGATCGCGCGGGCCGCCCCGAAGAGGCGCCAAAGCCCTCAATCAATGCCTCGGTTCCGTCAAGCACGGTGATGCGCTCCTGGACGTCCTTGAGGCGGGCGAAATTGGCTTCGGTCGGGTCGGCGCCCAGCGCGCGCTCGGCTTCCTTGAGCTCCTTAGATAACGTGCGTTTTCGCCGATGCAAGCTCGCGATCTGATGCCAGAAGGCCTGCACGTCCTCGGGCGCGGCGTCGGCCCGGGCGGTCCAGTCCGAGCGGTGCGAGATGGCACGTTCCATGCGTGCTTGCAGTTCCGAGGCGCCGGTGCTCGCGAGATGGGCCTGAAGGGTCGCGAAATCCTCGGCGGCGTCGGCAGCCATGGCGTCGAGGAGCGCCCGGCGCAGCGCCTCGGCGTCCGGGCTCCGGAAATCGAGCGCCGCCAGCTCCTCGGCGTGCTCGCCCAGGAGCCACGGGTGGTTGATGAGGGGGAGCAGGATCAGCGCCTCGCGGGCCGGGATGCCGGCCTGGCCACGATGGGTGACCGACCGCTGGGCGAATTGCGAACTGCGGGGCGAGAGCCCGGCGCGCGGCTCGGGCAGGCGACGGTTCGGCCCGCGCAACGCGCCGCGGGGGGCATAGGGAGGCCGGTAGGGCGCGGGCGCGCTGGAGGCCGGGGCAAATAGCCGCCCGAGCCGGGCCTGAAAATCCTCGCGGTAATAGCGCCGCACGGTCTCGTCCTGGATCGCGCGCAGGAGTTCGCCGAGGCGCTGCTCGAGCGCGGCGCGGCGCTCCGGCGTGTCGAGCCGGGCTTCGGCGGTCTCGCGGATCCAGAGCATCTCGGCGAGCGGGCGGGCCTTGCCCAGCACCTCGTTCATGGCGTCGGCGCCGGCGCTCCGGATCAGGTCGTCGGGGTCCTGGCCTTCGGGGAGCGTTGCGAAGCGCAGGCTCTTGCCGGGGGCGAGGAGCGGGAGCGCGTGATCGACGGCGCGGAAGGCGGCGCGCGTGCCGGCCTTGTCGCCGTCGAAGCAGAGGATCGGCTCGGGCGCCATGCGCCACAGCAAGCCGATCTGGTCCTCGGTGAGCGCGGTGCCGAGCGGCGCGACCGTCGCCTCGAAGCCGGCCGCGACCATGGCGATCGCGTCCATATAGCCTTCGACGACGACGAGCGGGTGGTCCTTCTGCGTCGCCTGCCGCGCGGGCGCGCCGTTATAGAGCAGCCAGCCTTTATGGAAGAGCGGCGTCTCGGGCGAGTTCAGATATTTCGGCTCGACATCGCCGAGCGCGCGGCCGCCGAAGCCGACGATGCGGCCCTTGAAGTCGTGGATCGGGAACATCGCGCGTTCGCGGAAGCGGTCGAAGGGAACGGGGATGTCGTCGCCCGCGATCAAGAGGCCCGCCTCGACCATGTCCTCGACGGGGATTTTTTTGGCTCCGAGAAATTCCTTGAGCGCGAAACGCTCGGCCGGCGCGTAGCCGAGCCGGAAGCGGGCGATGGTCTCGGGAAGGAGGCCGCGGTCGGCGAGATAGCCGCGCGCGCGGGCGCCGGTGCGCGATTGCAGGCTCTCCTCGAAAAACTGCGCAGCGAGCTCGACCACTTCATAGAGCGTCTTGCGGCGCGCCTCGCGTTTTTCTTCTTCCGGCGAGGACTGCGGCAGCGGCAGGCCCGCTTGTGCTGCGAGCCGCTCCACCGCTTCGCGGAAGCTCACGCCTTCGGTGAGCATGACGAAGTCGAAGATCGAGCCGTTCTTGCCGGAGGAAAAATCGAACCAGGCCTGCTTCTGGTCGTTGACGAAGAAGGACGGCGTCTTCTCGGTGTTGAACGGCGAGAGGCCCTTCCACTCGCGGCCCGCTTTTTTCAGGGCTACGCGCGCGCGCACGACCTCGCTCACCGGCAGGCGGGCGCGGAGTTCTTCCAGGAATGAGGGCGGAAAGCGCATCGCGGCGACTCTGTGAGGGATACTCATTATATGGAGAAGAGTCCCGGCCGCCGCATGGCGGGCGGTTCTCCCAGCTATTCACAGTTCCGCCGGCGGTTTCAACGCCGTCGCGGCCGATTGGGGGCTTTTCTCCGCCCAATTCCCGCTGCGACGCTTCTTCTGCGCGGTATTCTCCCTATCTGTCTGTAGCGGGGCCTTGAACAAGAGGAACCCGCCATGCGTGCATTTTCCATCGCCGTCCTTCTCGCCGTCCTGCTCGGGGCCGGCTTCTGGGCGGGGCTGAAGCCCTTCCACAACACGTCAGCCGAAGCATTCTCGACCAGCGGCGTGCGGCTCAACATCGAGCAGAAGGGCGCGGGCTTCGGGCCCGAGGTGAGCTAGCGCGGGCGAACCGATGCGCTGGGACGCGACCATGACGACGGGGCTCGCCATCGGCGTCGGGCTCGGCGCCGTCATCGGCGAGGTCATGGATAACACGGCCGTCGGCATCGGCTTCGGGTTCGGCATTGGCATCGCCATCGGAATTGCGATGCAGCAGTGGCAGGGCGGCCGCTAGGCCGGCGGCGTATCGACCGGCTTCGCGGCGCGCGTCGGCCAGGTCATCGCGACGACGCCCACGAGCACGAAGGCGAGGCCGAGCCACGTGCTCCTGAGCAGCGTCTCTCCGAAGAAGACCATGCCGAACATCACGCCGAGCGGAATGCGCAAGTAAGATTGCGACGTGACGCCGATTGAGCCGAGATTGCGCAAGAGCCAGAAGTAAATGACGTAGGCAATGGCGGTCGAGAACACGCTCAGCGCCGCGAGCGCGGCCATCGATTGCACGGACGGTGACAGCGTCCAGGGATGGTCGATGACGAGACTCGCGGGCACGAGCAGGAACGACGCCGTGATCAGCGTGACGGCGGATGGCGCGACCGGTCCGAGATGATCGAAGCGGCGGCCGTAGATCGCCGAGCACGCATAAGAGAGCGCCGCGCCGAGCAGTGCGAATTGCGCGAAAAGATCGCGGCCCGCGCCGGCGAAGGCGCTCAAGCCCACGATCAGACAGATTCCCGTGAGGCCGCAGACGACGCCGAACAGCTTGCGCATGGTCGCGGGCTCGTGGCGCGTGATCGCCCAGGTGATGAAGAAGGCAAAGATCGGCGAGGTGGAGCTGAGGATGACCGCGATGTTCACCTCGACCTGCGCCTGCGCCCAGGCAATCAGCGTGAAGGGGATCACGCTGTTCAGCATCGACTGCACGATGAGCTGCCGCCGCGTCGTCGGGTCGGCCGGCCATGGCACGCCGAGGGCGCGCATCCAGATCACCAGCAGGAGCCCCGCCACGACCATGCGCACGGCGGTCAACGTCACCGGCGGGATGGTTTCCACGGTGAGCTTGAGGAATGTGTAGGAGAGCGACCACAGCGTCGCGAGGGTGAACAACAGCAGGAGTGCCACGCCATAATGTGCGGCGGGGGCGGGATTGTTCGACGTCACGGAAGGGCCTTCGGCTGGCGGGGCGCCTGTTTCCGCCGCGGCCGCAGGCAAGTCAAGTTTTGCGGGGCGCCTTGTTATTTAGGCTTGACTTAATTAAGTAGCAGCTTATTTTAAGCCCATGCAGGTCCTCAACGCCCTTGCCGATCCCACCCGCCAGCGCATCGTCGAGATGCTGAGCCACCGCGAGCTGTCCGCGGGGGCGATCGCGGCGAAGTTTGCGATGAGCGCGCCGGCGGTCTCGCAGCATCTGAAGGTGCTGAGGGACGCCAAGCTCGTGCGCGTGCGG
>JAICQA010000131.1 GCA_025929595.1 Xanthobacteraceae bacterium | reverse complement strand
GGCTTTCAAGGTGGATGTCTGCAGCCGACTCTATTCCCTGTTCGACTGCGACGCAGTGCATATCGACGTGAAGAAATATGACACGTTCAGCGCCGCCAGCATTCCGCAGCCGGTCAAGGACAATGCGCTGGACGTCGAAGGATTCGTATTCCAACCCGGCGTGCAGGGCGACATCGTGGTCGTGCGCATCGCCTATGAGTGGCCGACTTTTGTGCGTGATTTCGGCTTCGATATGGCGACGCTGGCGAACGGAAAGCGGCTCTTGATGGCGACCGCGGCCTTCCGCAACGAGCCCTACAAGAGCAACTGAGGCGGATATGACGCGCCTGCGCCGAGAGGGATTGCTGACCGCGCTTCGCCGCCTGATGCGCGAGCGTCACGGCGTGTCGGCAGTGGAGTTCGCGCTCATCCTGCCGATCATGATCACGCTCTTCATCGGCGGTTCCGAGATCACGCAGGGCATCACGATCAAGCGCAAGGTGACGATCGCAACGCGCACCATCGCCGACCTCGTGTCGCAGGACGTAAGCGTCACCGACGCCGACCTGACGGCGGTCTTTGCAGCGACAACGACGGTACTGGCTCCCTACCCGCCCGGCACTCTCAAGATGGTCATCAGCAGCGTTTACATCGACGCGAACAACAACGCTTCGGTGGTATGGAGCGCGGGTCATAACGGCGCGACGGCGCGCACTGCCGGTTCGTCGGTGACGCTGCCGAACGGACTCAACGCCTTCCCGAAAACTTCGCTCTTGTGGGCGGAGGCGGAGTACACGTACACGCCGACCATCGGTTACGTCTTGTCGGGCGCCATCGATCTGAAGGACAAGCTCTATCTGCGGCCGCGGCTCACGAACTGCATCGAGCGTGTGACGGGCGGCCAGACAATCGACTGCCCGGCATAACGCCGGCCCTTTCGCTCAGATCTTCTGATTGTATTCGCCGACTTCCGGGTGAGTGCGAAGCACCGCATCCACCGCCGCGAACATCTCGCGCATCCTCGCTTCGCTCGCGGGGCTTTCAACGACGACCACCAGCTCAGGCTTGTTCGATGAGGCACGCACGAGGCCCCAGGTGCCGTCCTCGACCGTCACGCGCACGCCGTTGACGGTCACAAGATCGCGGATCGGCTGGCCCGCGACCTGCTCGCCCTTCTTTTGTGCCGCTTCAAAGTGCTGCACGACCTTTTCGACGATGCCGTATTTCTTCTCGTCGGCGCAGTGCGGCGACATGGTCGGCGAGCCCCAGGTGCGCGGCAGCGCCTTGCGTAGATCGGACATCTTCCTTCCAGGGTTGCGGTCTAGCATGTCGCAGACGGCAATCGCCGAGATGAGGCCGTCGTCATAGCCGCGGCCGACGGGCGGATTAAAGAAGAAGTGCCCGGACTTCTCGAAACCCGCGAGCGCGCCAAGCTCGGCGACGCGGCGCTTGATGTAGGAGTGGCCGGTCTTCCAGTAGTCGGCCCTGGCGCCGTTTCCCTTCAGCACCGGATCGGTCAGGAAGAGGCCGGTCGATTTCACGTCGACCACGAAGGTGCCGCCGCCGTGCTGCGCGGAGAGATCGCGCGCCAGCATCACGCCGACCTTGTCGGCGAAAATCTCTTCGCCTTCGTCGTCCACCACGCCGCAGCGGTCGCCGTCGCCGTCGAAGGCGAGGCCGACATCGGCTTTCGTGCGCAACACTTCGTCGCGCAACGCGTGCAGCATCTTCAGGTCTTCGGTGTTTGGGTTATAGTTCGGAAAGGTCCAATCCAGCTCGCAGTCGAGCGGCACGACCTCGCAGCCGACGCGCTCCAGAACCTTCGGCGAAAAGACGCCGGCGGTGCCATTGCCGCAAGCCGAGACAACTTTCAGCTTACGCTTCAGCTTCGGCCGGTTTGCGAGGTCGGCCATGTAGCGCTCGGCGAAATTCTGCACGAATTCGTAGGCGCCGCCGGGACGGGGATCGAAAGCCGCGCCGAGCACGATTTCCTTCAGGCGGCTCATTTCGTCGGGGCCGAAGGTGAGCGGACGCGCGGCGCCCATCTTTACGCCGGTCCAGCCGTTCTCGTTGTGCGAGGCCGTGACCATCGCGACACAGGGCACGTCGAGCGCGAATTGCGCGAAATAGGCCATGGGCGTGACGCCCATGCCGACGTCGTGCACGCGCATGCCGGCCGCCATGAGGCCGTTCACGAGCGCCAGCTTGATCGAGGCGGAATAGGAGCGGAAATCATGCGCGACCACGATCTCGGGCTGCACGCCGAGCTCGCGGATCAGCGTGCCGAGCCCGAGGCCGAGCGCCTGCACACCCATCAGGTTCAGCTCTTTGCCGAACAGCCAGCGCGCATCGTATTCGCGGAAGCCGGTGGGCTTCACGAGCGGCTCGGTCTCGAAGGCGAGGGTGTTTTGCGGAATCGCGGCTTTGGGCGGGGGCAGCATCAGTCAGTCCGTCATTGGATACAGCGAAATAGCACGAAAGTATCTTACTGACTTATACCCGCATGCGCGCTTGACCCGCGCATCCAGAACGCCCGTGCCGTCATTTTCTGGATGGCCGGGTCTTTCCTCGGGTCAAGCCCGAGGACAGGCGCCCGCTATGAGGAAAAATTGTGATCCGGCAGATCAGCGCTCCAGAACGAGCTGGCCGCGCTGGACCTCGAAGCGGGCGAGGCGCTTCAGGAAGCTCATGCCGAGCAGATTGGTTGCGAGCACGCCTTGCTCCGAGACCAGCGCATCGACGTCGCGGAGGGTGATGGTCCCGACCGTGACCGAGCGCAGGGTGATGCGCTTCGCGCGGCCTTCGCCATTCGCCGTGCGCACGCGTACGTCGAATTTGTCGCCGGGATTGACGAGGTTCATCGAGCGCGCGTCCTCGTAGCGGAGCGCGATCAGCGTGGCGCCGGTGTCGACCAGCACCGGGACTGTGCGGTTGTTGATTTCGGCTTCCGTTCGGTAGTGGCCGCTCCGGTCAGCCGTCAGCCGCACGAGCCCGCCGTGATCGGGCTGGACGTTGGCGAGCACCGGCTGTTCGGTCTTGCCTGGCGCGTCTGTCGTTGCGCGCGTCAGAATGCCGGGCGCGATGACAGCCACGGCGAATACGAGACCGGTGAGCAGCAGAACTGCCTTGAGCATGGCGCGAGGATGCACCGGCAGCGTTAAAAAAAGGCTCAATACGACCGCTGAAATCGGGGCTTTCAGGTGCCGCGCGGCTTGGCACTCTTTGAATAGTTATGTGCCTCTTGGCTTTGCCCGCCGGGTGGGCAGCGCGGTGCGCGGGTCCTCGGGCCAGGGGTGCTTGGGATAGCGGCCGCGCATGTCGCGGCGGACGTCGGCCCAGGAGCCGCGCCAGAAGGCGGGCAGGTCGCGCGTGACCTGGATCGGCCGGCCCGCGGGCGAAGTCAGCGCCAACGTCAGCGACAGGCGGCCGCCCGCGACGGAGGGATGGGCGTCGAGGCCGAACAATTCCTGCACGCGCACGGTGACGGTCGGGCCGCCTTCGGCGTCATAGTCGATCGGCAGACGCGAACCGGTAGGCGCGGTGAAATGCGACGGCATTTCCTTTTCGAGGCGGCGAAGAAGATCGTGCGGGGTGAGCGCGTGCAACGCGCTTGCGAGATCGTCGCCGGAAATCTGCGCGAGCGACGTGCGGCCGACGAGCGACGGCGCGAGCCAGTCGGCTGCCGTTTCCGCCAAGCTGTCGTCTGACAGATCGGGCCACGCCTCGCCTTCGTGGCGGCGCATGAAGCGGACGCGGTCCAGGGCGCGCCGTTGCTCAGCGCTCCACGGCAAACGATCGATGCCGAGGCGGGCGATGCCTTCGGCGAGGGCGACGGCGGATTGCTCGTCGGGCTTGAGCTGAAGCGGGCGCTCATCGAGCACGATGGCGCCAAGGCGGCGCACGGCGCGGCCGCGCAACGAGGCGGACTTTTCATCGAACGCGGTTTCTTCGCCGTCGACGATATGTGAGGCAAAGCGGCGCTCGATTTCCTGCTCGCTGATCGTTGCTGCGATCAGAATGCGCGCCTCGGCGGCGACACCAGCCAATTCGGCAACAGCCAGAAATTTCTCGCGGGCCAGCGCGTGGGCGGGATCGAGCCTGGCGCCGCGGCCATTCTCGAGCAGGAATTCGCCCGGCCTGCCGGTGCGTGCCTTGGCGACGCGGTCGGGGAAGGCGAGGGCGAGGAGGTTGCCCGCCTGCGCGGCTTTGCCCTCGCGCAATTTTCCTCCGGCTTCTTCCGCCCAGCGGCGCGCGAGATCGCGCGCCTCAGACGCGCGGCGCGAGCGGTCGCGGCGGAAATTATCGACGCGATGAGCAAGGTCGATGTCATCGCCGCCAAGGCCGCGCTCGGAGACGACAGCCGCGATCTCTGCTGCGAGCAACGCTTCGTCTTCTTCCGCGGCGGAGACAATCATCGCGGCAAGACGCGGCGGCAAAGGCAGGCGAGCAAGGCGATTGCCTTTCGGCGTCGCGCGGCCTTCGGCATCGATAGCGTCGAGTTCACGCAGCAGCGTGCGCGCTTCGTTCAGCGCGGCGGCGGGCGGCGGATCGAGCCACGATAAAGAGAGTGGGTCGGCCACGCCCCAGACCGCAAGATCAAGCACGAGGCCGGCGAGGTCGGAGGACAAAATCTCCGGCGTCGTGAAGGGCGCGAGGCTGATCGTTTCGGGTTCGTCCCAGAGCCGGTAGCAGACGCCCGGCTCGGTGCGGCCGGCGCGGCCGCGGCGCTGGTCGGCGGACGCGCGCGACACGCGAACGGTCTCAAGACGGGTCAGGCCGACCGCAGGCTCGTAGCGCGGCACACGCGAAAGTCCGGAGTCCACGACAATGCGCACGCCCTCGATCGTCAGCGACGTCTCCGCGATCGACGTCGCCAGCACGACCTTGCGCTTGCCCGCGGGCGCGGGGCTGATCGCGCGGTCCTGTGTCTCGCTGTCGAGCGCGCCATAGAGTTGCACGATGTCGATGGACGGATCGCGCACGGACTCGCTCAGCCGCTCCGCCGTGCGACGGATTTCGGCCGCACCCGGCAGGAACGCGAGCACAGAGCCTTGCTCGTCATCGAGCGCGCGCGTAATCGCCTTCGCCATCTGCGGCTCGATGCGGTCGCGACTTTCGCGGCCCAGATAACGTGTCGCCACGTCGAAGGCGCGGCCCTTGCTCTCGATCACGGGCGCGGCGCCGAGAATGCTCGCCACCCGCGCGTCATCGAGCGTCGCCGACATCACAAGAATGCGGAGGTCGTCGCGCAGGCCGCGCTGGGCGTCGAGCGCGAGCGCGAGACCGAGATCGGCGTCGAGCGAGCGCTCGTGAAACTCGTCGAACAGAACGGCGGCCACGCCTTTTAACTCGGGATCGTCGAGCACGAGGCGTGTGAACACACCTTCGGTCACGACCTCGATGCGTGTCTGCTTCGAGACTTTCGAGCCGAAGCGGATGCGCAGGCCGACCGTGTCGCCGACCGGCCCGCCGAGCGTGGCGGCCATGCGGGCGCTCGCGGCGCGGGCGGCGATGCGGCGCGGCTCCAGGACGAGGATTTTTCCGTCCCTGAGCCACGGCTCGTCGAGCAGCGCGAGCGGCACGCGCGTGGTTTTGCCGGCGCCGGGCGGCGCCACGAGCACGGCGGAACGGCCGGAAGCAAGGGCTTTCCGCAATGCCGGTAAGGCTTCGTCAACCGGCAATGGATCGCGCAACGGATTGGTCATCGTCCCGTGCTTGAACAGTCCCCGAGGAGCCCGCGCGGCATAGCGGGCCGCTTTCCGCCGGTCAAAGGCGGCACGGCTTTTGCGACGCTGCCAGTAGGCAGCGTGCCCAATCCCGAAACGGGACGCGCCCGGAGACGAGCATGGTCAGCGCATCCACGCCCCGCATCGACTGGGTCGATTACGCCAAAGGCATCTGCATCGTGATGGTGGTCATGATGCATTCGACGCTCGGCGTCGAGGCGGCCGCCGGCGCCGAGGGCTGGATGCATTACTTTGTCGCCTTCGCGACACCGTTCCGGATGCCGGACTTCTTCCTGATCGCCGGTCTTTTCCTCGCGCGCACCATCGACCGCGACTGGCTGCGCTATCTCGACCGTAAGGTCGTGCATTTTCTCTATTTCTACGTTCTGTGGGTGACGATCCAGTTCGCGTTCAAGGCGCCGGGCTTTGCCGCCGAAATGGGCGCGGCGGGCGTCGCGAAGGAATACGCGCTCGCGTTCCTCGAGCCGTTCGGGACGCTGTGGTTCATCTATATCTTACCCGTTTTCTTCGTCGTGACGAAGCTCACGCGCCAAATGTCGCGTTACTTGCCGCCGCTCGCCATCTTTGTCGTGGCGGCGATCCTTGAATCGCTCCGCATTCGTACCGGCTGGATTATGATCGACGAATTCGCGGCGCGCTTCGTCTATTTCTTCGCGGGATACTGGCTCGCATCGCATGTGTTTGCGCTTGCGGAAGCCGCGCAGGGTCGTCCGGCAAGGACACTTGTTGCACTCTCGGCCTGGGCGCTTATTAATGATGCGCTTGTCTTCTTCGGCTACTCGGAATTGCCGGGTGTCTCGCTCGTGCTCGGCTTCGCCGGCGCGATGGCGATCGTGACGGTCGCAGCACTCCTCGCGCGCGCGAACATCCTCGATCTCCTGCGTCACGCGGGCGAGCACTCGATCGCCGTCTATCTCGCCTTCTTCCTGCCGATGGCGGTCACGCGCATCGTGCTGCTGAAGACCGGCATCATCACCGACATCGGAACCATTGCGCTGCTCGTGACCACCGCCGGTGTCGCCGCCCCGCTCGTGCTGCGCTGGATGGTGGCGGGCACGCGCTTCGACTTCCTGTTCAAGCGGCCGCTCTTCTTCTACATCGACCGCCCGCGCCGCCCGGCGCTGCAACCGGCGGAATAGCCGCGCCTCGCAGTGAATAACTATCGCTTGTAACGGGCGGCGCGCCTGGGGCATCGTGCGCGCCATGCCCCCCAAGCCCAAGTCCAAGCCCGCGGCCAAGCCCGCGAAACCGGCGAAAGCCGAGAAGCCAAAGGCCGCCCTGCCCGCGGTTAAACCCAAGGCCGCCCTCCCGGTCAAAGCCGCGCCCGCCAGGGCCAGCAAGAGCAACGGCCATGTTTTCCTGGTCGACGGCTCGTCCTACATTTTCCGCGCCTATTTCGCGATGTTCAAGGCGGCGCAGTCGCGCGGCCGCGCCTTCACGCGCTCCGACGGCCTCCCGGTCGGCGCGGTGATGACGTTCTCGAACATGCTGTGGAAGCTGCTGCGCGAGGGCATCGACGAGGTGAAGCCGACCCATGTCGCGGTCGTGTTCGACGCCGCGGGCGACGGCTTCCGCAACGAAATCTATTCCGACTACAAGGGCAATCGCGACGATCCGCCCGACGACCTGATCCCGCAATTTCCGCTCATGCGCGAGGTGGTGAAG
>JAICQA010000176.1 GCA_025929595.1 Xanthobacteraceae bacterium | reverse complement strand
GATCCCAGACCAGTATGGCGAGGCGATCGACTGTCCCGGGTTTCCCGTCGAAGTGTTCAACGTGCTCGGGGCGGGCGACGCCTTCATGGCGGGCCTGCTTTCAGGTTGGCTGCGGGGAAGGAACTGGACCGAAGCAGGCCGCCTTGCGAATGCGTGCGGCGCGCTTGTTGTGGCTCGCCACGGCTGCGCGCCGGCCATGCCCACCGCAGAAGAACTTCGATCCTTTATTGATCGGTCGCCTGCGATTTCTGTTCCGCGGAACGATGAGGAGCTTGCGCACCTGCACCGCGTAACGACGCGCAAGAAGCCTCTTCCGGAAATTTGCGCGCTCGCCTTCGATCACCGCCGGCAGTTCGAAGAACTAGCCCATCGAACCGGCGGTAGGCCGGAGCGGATCGCTGTGTTCAAGGCGCTTATCGGTGACGTGGTCGAAGGTCTGAAAGGAAAGATCGATGGCTTGGGCGCAATCGTGGATGATCGCTTCGGCGGTGGCGTGCTGGATCGCCTGACCGGCACAGGCGTCTGGTTGGCGCGGCCGGTGGAATTGCCCGGCAGCCGACCGCTCGCGTTCGAAGATTCCAGCGGGCCTGCGCTGACGTTGCGAAGCTGGCCCATCGAGCACGTCGCAAAATGCCTCGTCTACTACGATGTTACGGATGTCGAAGCCCTGCGGGTTGCGCAGGAATCTGCACTGATCTCCTTGCAGCAAGCGGCGCGCGCGACCGATCGAGAATGGCTCCTGGAGCTAATCCCGCCCGGAGGGTCTCGCTCCGACGAAGCGGTTCTCGCATCCATGCGGAGGTTCTACGAGATCGGCCTCAAGCCCGACTGGTGGAAACTGCCGCCGAGCACCGAGCGGGACACCTGGAAGCGGATTGGCGACTTGCTCCGCGCGTCCGATCCCCATGTGCGCGGCGTGATCTTGCTGGGCCTCGATTCATCTGAGGCCGATCTCGGGCGCGCGTTCTCGGCAAGCGCCGACGAGTCCCTTGTGCGCGGCTTTGCGGTCGGCCGTGCGATCTTCTGGCCGTCGGCTGAGCGGTGGTTTGAGGGAAGGGCGTCCGATCAGGAAGCAATCGCCGAGGTCAGAAGTGCGTTCCTTCGGATCGTCGATCGATGGCATGCGCGACGCGGCGGCAACCCGGCAGAATTGCGCGCAAGTTGACGGTGGTACGACCGGGTCGGCGCCCGGGATAGTAGGCAAAAAATAGGTATTGCGCGGCGGGCCGTCAGCGGCACTGCGATAAGTATTTGGAAACGCTGGCGCTCCCTAGCGGAATCGAACCGCTCTCTCCACCGTGAAAGGGTGGCGTCCTAACCGATAGACGAAGGGAGCAAAGCGCGGGTTCATATAAAGCGATTTGCCGGAAGCGGCAAGAAAGCCGGCCCTGAAAATAAGCGGGAAATCCGGGCTTTTCCGGCCCGATCGGCCGGCCCGGCCGCCGCTTGTCGGTCGCAGCCGCGGGTATAAGATCGCGTCGTCAATCCTTGGGGGAGGCCAGTACCATGCGTACCGTGTCGAAGGCGCTCCTGGCGGCGGGCGCCTGCGCGCTCGTCATCGCGCTCGCGCCGGCAATGTCGGAAGCCCAGACCAAGTCGAAGGCCAAGGCCAAGATCGCCGTCCCGGAAAACGGCTGCATGATCGCGGGCGCCGCGCTCAATCACGGCGAGACCTGCGCCGCGCCCTGCAACGAAGCCAAGTGGTGTCCGGTGAACTGGTGCGTGATGGGCAAGCTCGAGCAGACCGTCTTCTCCTGCTACGAGCCAAGCGGTCTCTGTCAGCCGAAGTGTTGAGCTTCGACGCTTGCATTCGTCATGCCCGCGCTTGTCATCGCAAGTCGGGTTTACCCGACTTGCGACAATCAATACTGCGCAACTCGGCCAAGGCCGAGTTGCGTGGCATCCACGTCTTGTCGGCAGATCAGCGAAGAAGACGTGGATGGCCGGGACAAGCCCGGCCATGACGAGATCATAAGACGGCCTGCAGGATAGTGGTGGATCACCACTTCCCGACATTGGGCGCCGACTTCCACGGCTCCTGCGGCGGCAATGCCTCGCCCTTTTGCAAGAGCTCGACCGACTGATTGTCGGGCGAGCGGATGAACGCCATGTTGCCGTCGCGCGGCGGGCGATTGATGGTGACGCCCGCCTTCTGCAGCCGCGCGCAGGTCTCGTAGATGTCGTCCACCTCGAAGGCGAGGTGGCCATAGGCGCGCGACTCTCCCAATTCCTCCGGGTCCCAATTGTAGGTGAGTTCGAGCAGCGGCGCGGCGCGCCCCGCCTGCTTGCTCTCTTCCACGAGCCCGTCGTCGTCCGGTGCGGCGAGGAAGACGAGGGTGAAGCGCGCCTGATCGTTCACGATGCGGCGCACCTCTTTCATGCCGAGCTTGTTGCAGTAGAAGTCGAGCGACTGGTCGAGATTGCTGACCCGCAGCATGGTATGCAGATATCGCATTGAAACCTCATTCGATCCCGGCTTTGTTCCTTGTAACGGACAACCCCGCCTCTGGAAAAGCAACGCATGTCAGACGAAAACGCCCGGCGCTTCATCGGCACATGGAAGCTGATCTCGGCGATCCGCGAAGAGCATCCCTCGGGCGAAAAGGTCGATCAGTTCGGTCCCGGGGCGATCGGCTTCCTGAATTACAGCGCCGACGGACGCATGCTTGCGCTGCTCGTGCGCGGCGACCGCAAACGCCCGAGCGGATTTCCCGTTTCCGACGAGGAAGCAGCCGGCCTGTTCCGCGGCCTCGTAAGCTATGGCGGCCGTTACGAGGTGAAGGGGGACGAGGTCTTCCACTATGTCGACATCTCCGCCAACGAAATCTGGACCGGCAGCGAGCAGCAGCGCTTCTTCCGGTTTGACGGCGACCGGCTTAGGCTGTCGACACCCGTAAACCCCGACCCGATCGACGGAAAAATCAGCGTTCGCAGCATGTTATGGGAGAAGGTGAAATGACCGGCAGAGCAACCGGACTCAAAATCTGAAGATCCCATGATGCTCGCCTTGAACCGCAACGCGGCAATCGAGCGGCTGGGGGAGTTGCTCGCGCAGTCGAGCCGCGGCGTCGCCTTCACCGGCGCAGGCATCTCGACCGAGTGCGGCATCCCCGATTTTCGCTCGCCGGGCGGACTCTGGACCAAGAACCAGCCGATCCAGTTCGACGATTTCGTCGCGAGCCAGGCGGCGCGCGACGAAGCGTGGCGGCGCAAATTCGCGATGGAGGACAAGTTTCAGGCGGCAAAGCCCGGCCGCGGCCATCGCGCGCTCGCCTCGCTCGTGCAGCGCGGCAAGCTCTCGGCCGTGATCACGCAGAACATCGACAATCTGCATCAGCTCTCGGGCGTGCCGGTGCCGAAGGTGATCGAACTGCATGGCAACGGCAGCTATGCGACCTGTCTCGACTGCCAGGCCCGCTATGAACTCGACTGGGTGCGGGCGCGCTTCGAGGAGTCGGGCGGCACCGCACCGCACTGCACTGCATGTAGTGGCCCTGTGAAGTCGGCCACCATTTCCTTCGGGCAGGCCATGCCCGAGGAACCCATGCGCCGGGCGGAAGAGGAGACACTCGCCGCCGATTTATTCCTCGCCATCGGCTCCTCGCTGGTGGTTTGGCCGGCGGCGGGCTTTCCGGTGCGTGCAAAGCGGAATGGCGCTCGGCTCGTCATTGTCAATCGCGAGGCCACCGAGCTCGACGATATGGCCGATCTCGTTGTGCGCGACGATATCGGCGACGTGCTGGAGCCATTCATCGCCTGATGCGTTGGGCCCACAGGCGCGGAGATTATCCACGCTTGTCCACTGGCTGTCTCAATTTGAGCCAAATTCAACTAGGCGGCATTGGCAGCGGTGATATTCTTATCCCAACGATTCGGCGCCCGGTCCTCGGGTGCCCTAAGAACAGCGACGTCAGAAGCGTCCTTTGGGCGAGCAAGATGGTGTCGGACCGGCTGGGGCCTAAGCTCGCGTTTGGCGATGCTGAGGCAAGACTGGAAGACCTCGGAGATGAGGCCCCGGTAGGGCTCGTCGAGGTGACGGGCTTCATCAAGTGGTTCGACGTCTCCAAGGGCTACGGTTTCATCATCCCCGATAACGGCATGGCGGACGTGCTCCTGCACGTGACCTGCCTGCGCCGCGACGGCTTTCAGACCGCCTACGAAGGCGCGCGCATCGTATGCGAAGCCGTCGAGCGGCCGAAGGGTTTGCAGGCCTTCCGCATTCTTTCGATGGACGAGTCGACCGCCGTGCATCCGTCGCAGATGCCGCCGGCGCGAACGCACGTTGCCGTCACGCCGACGAGCGGACTCGAGCGCGCCTGGGTGAAGTGGTTCAACCGGCTGCGCGGCTTCGGCTTCCTCACGCGCGGCGAGGGCACGCCCGACATCTTCGTGCACATGGAAACGCTGCGCCGCTACGGCCTGACCGAATTGCGCCCCGGCCAGTTCGTGCTGGTGCGCTACGGTCCCGGCCCGAAGGGCCTGATGGCCGCGGAGATCCGCCCGGACAACGGCGGAAACAGTCCGTCCTCGCACTAGGCCTCTGGCGCTTCATGGCGAGTTCCATGGAACTTCAGTTCCATTTTGCCACCTTTGTTGAATGTCGATGCGTCGCAGTCGGGGTTTCTTGACACCTGCGGCGTAAAAAAGTCCCCTGTGTTTGGCTCGGAATCGCGCCGCGAGCCGGGGGCGGGGGTAGGCGCGGGGGATTGGCGCGGGTTTGCAGCGATCTCATCGGACTTTGTGCAGGGCGGTTGTCCTGTGCGTGGCCTTGGCCGGCTCGGGCATGCTTGCGGCTGATCGCGCGGCAGCGGAGCCGTCGTTCCTGCTGCTCAAGCTTGACGGCGCCTATGTGAAATGGGGTGAGCCGGTTCTCGGCACCGGCGCCAAGGTGCGTTACGCGCTCCTGACCGACCGCCGCGAATTCGCGGGCGCGCGCAACTGCGGCGACATGGGCCCGCTTGAGCCGACCTTGCGAAGCGCCGGCATCGCGCCGGATCAGTTGCATGCCGAAACCAGTGCGGCGTTTGCCATGTGGGAGCGCGCCGCCAATATTCGCTTCGAGGCGGTCGCCGATCCCGCGCAGGCCGACATCCTGATCGGCGCGCAAACGGTGCCGTCGGGCCGCGCCTTTGCGAATGTCACCTATCGCAAGGACGAGCAGGGCGACACGCGTCGCATCGACAAGGCGCTCATCTGTCTCAATCCGAGGCAGCCGTGGAAGCTCGGCTTCGGCGGCAACACGAACGCCTACGACCTGCGTTACACGATCGCACACGAGATCGGCCACGCCATCGGCCTCAATCATCCGGGCCCGAGCGGACAGTTGATGGGCTTCAAATACGCGGAGTCTTTCCGTGGCTTGCAGCCGGGCGATCTCGGCGGCGCCGTCGCGCTCTATGGCAGCCGCGACGGGACCGCGAGCGCCAACATCCCGCCGGCGCGCACCACCCAGCCCGCCGGCATGGGGCTGCGCTGAACGCAGGATGCGCTAGACTGGGCGCATGAAAATCTTCCGTCTCTCCTCCATCGTCGCCGCCGCGTTTTTTCTCGCCGCCGCGCCCGCGCTCGCACAGCAATTCGAGCGCGTCGAGATTGTCAGCAAGAGCGGGGTGCATGTGTTCGACGTTGAGATGGCGGTAACACCCCAGCAGCGTTCGACCGGCCTCATGCATCGCAAGGAGCTCCCCCCGGGACGCGGCATGTTGTTCGACTTCGAGGGCGAAGGCCCGATCAGCATGTGGATGAAGAACACCTATGTGTCGCTCGACATGATCTTCATCCGCGCCGACGGACGCATCGCCCGGATCGCGGAAAGCACCACCCCCTTGTCGGAGCAAACGATCCTCTCCGGCGCGCCGGTGAAGGCCGTACTCGAAGTCGTCGCAGGGACCGCAAAGCGCCTCGGAATCGCGCCCGGCGACCGCGTCGCCCATCGTATTTTCAGGAAGCGCTAACGGCACCATTGTCTGTCCACATGGCG